>JAFVXN010000053.1 GCA_017501125.1 Clostridia bacterium | reverse complement strand
TCCAAAACATCAAGTTTGCGATATCCTTCAAAAAGCAGGGTAGCGATTCTCCTTCTAGCACGACGAATATGCCGTACAACGAAGTCAAACTTGCCGTTTCGGACGTAGGTTTGTACGAGTTCAAGGTGTACGCCAACGCAGACGCCGCCGATAAGAAGATGAAATATTACGTGAACGGCAACCTTGAGGAACTCAACTCAACCAACATATGGGATATCGACGAGATTCCTTCTTTCACGATCGAAGTAAAACCGACGGACATGAAGGTCAAAGAGGTAGAGACGAAGGAGAAGAAGACGGAAAAAGTCTTGGACGTCACCTACACGGCGAAGTCTTTCAACGTCCTTGGCGTGACGGGTACGCCCGACAGCCAGTACGCGCTCTTTATGGTCAATTACACGCAATTCAACACCAAGATGGGCGCAAACATTCTTAAACTCAGCGACTTGTACGCAGTTTCCTACGAAAAGATGTGGGAAAAGGCGAAGAGTATTAGAGAGTCTGCCGATTTTGCTACGCAGTACCCTGAAGGGCTGAAAAAGGAGGACGAGGTCGACTTCTTTAAGTCCGTCTACGTGCAGTGCTTGGCGGACGTCGTATACGCGACCGACGCGCACACGCCCCAGGAAAAGGCGCAACTCGTCCAGGATATGCTCAATGCGGACAACGGTCTGTTTAGAGAAATCGCGGCGTACGACGATAGAATCAGCGAGACGGCTCACTACGACGAGTGGGTGAAGAACAACAAGTATCAATGGCGCCCTGAAAATCAGTCTTTCAAGACGGTAGAAGAGGGCACCTACCTGATGTTGGCGTCCTTTAGCAATCCTGACGTACCTGCGGTAAAGGTGTCTGCTTATCGCATTATCGTAGCGTCGGAGACGGCTGACGTCTTACCTGGTGAAGATAACTGGTTGGAGAACAACTTAGCGTCCGTAATCCTCTTCTCGATTGCTGGCGTAATGCTCATCGTGATTATCGTATTGCTCTTCATCAAACCCGACAAGAAGACGCTCGAAGACGTCGATGAACAGTTGGACGAGGAAGGCGAGGAGAAAGCGAAAAAATCCAAAAAGGAAAAGAAATCCAAAAAGGATAAAAAAGACTAACTTAAAAAACCGTCGTGACTAATACGCGACGGTTTTTATCCGTAAAAAGAGGGAGGGCGTATGACGTTTATCGTCGAAGAAAATCAATCGTTAAAGACGTTTACCGACAATACCTACGCGCAGGCGTCCTTCTGCTTTTTGCAACTTTTGCGCGATAAAGAAATCAAGGTAAACGGCGTCAGGGTTAGCAAGGACGTGCCCTTAAAAAAGGGGGACGAGGTCTCTTATTATTTGACGGCGAGACAGCGCGAAAAAGTGGCGTATTATCCCGTCTTCGAAGACGATAATTTCCTTATCATAGATAAGGAAAGTGGCGTTAATTCCGAGGCGGTATACGCCGATTTATCCCGAAAGGGCGAGGCGTATTTTATCCACCGTTTGGATAGGAACACGCGTGGTCTGCTTGCTTTTGCCAAGACGAAAAAAGCGGAAGAGGCACTCCTCGATTCCTTCAAAAAAAGAAGGGTGGAAAAGACGTACGAGAGCCTTTGCTTTGGTTTGCCTGTGGCGGACAGCGCGATTTTAACGGCGTACTTAAAAAAGAACGAAAAGGCGTCGACGGTAAAGGTGTTCGATTCGCCGAAAGAAGGCGCGGAAACTATCGTGACGGAGTACGCAAAACTCGGCTCGTGGCGCGAGTGCGGCGACGATATTTGCTTGCTTGAGGTCACGTTGCACACGGGAAAAACGCACCAAATTCGCGCGCATCTTGCCCATATCGGCTGTCCGATCGTGGGGGATATGAAATACGGCGATACTGCAAAAAACAAGCGGTTTAAGGCGGAAAGACAAAGGCTTGTGGCGAAGAAATTGCGCCTTTTGCTGGACGGCGAGTTTGCGTATATGCAAGAAAAAACTTTCCTTTCTCGATTTGACGTAAAAGAGGGGATAATCTTCAAAGACTAGGGGCAGGTACGACTTTATGAAGATAAAAAAGATAGTCGTTGCAACGGGCAACGCACACAAATTGCAAGAGATTTCGGCGATATTCGAAGGTGTAGAGGTCTTGTCGCAAAAACAATGCGGTTTTGACGAAGACGTCGCGGAGACGGGCGCAACCTTTGCAGAAAACGCGCTCATAAAAGCGCGTGCGGCGGCAAAAGCACTCGGTATCCCCGTGATAGCCGACGATAGCGGTCTTTGCGTCAAGGCTTTGGACGGTGCCCCTGGCGTACGTAGCGCAAGATATGCAGGCGGTCACGGCGACGACAAAGCCAATAGAGCCCTGCTGTTGAAAAATATGCAAGGCGTAGAGGATAGGACGGCGTGGTTCGAGTCCTGCGTGGCGTTCGTCTTTCCCAAAGGGAAAGAAATCGTCGTTAGCGGCAAGACGTACGGCAAAATTTTGCACGAAGAAGTGGGGGAAAAGGGCTTTGGCTACGACAGCCTTTTTTACAGTGACGACTTGCAGATGTCCTTTGCGCAGGCGGATATGTCGCAAAAGAACGCCGTATCTCATAGAGGTCGCGCCTTGGCGGCGTTGAAGGTGGCTTTGGAAGGAGAGGATCTTTGAAGACGCTGGTCGTAATATCGGACACCCACGGCAGTAAAAAGGGGATAAACAGCCTTCTGCCTATCGTCAGGGAGAATAATTTCGTCTTTCATTTGGGCGACGGCATGTCGGAGTTTGGCGCGCTGTTGGGCGCCAACCCTTTGGGATTTTATTTTTGCGGGGGCAATTGTGACGGCTGGGGCGATTGCCCACAGGAAGGCGTGTTGGAGATAGAAGGGGTCAAGGTCTTTTATTGCCACGGGCATAGGTACGGGGTAAAGACAGGGTTGGGACGGCTTGCTGCGCACGCAAGATCGCTCGGCGCGACGCTCGTACTTTATGGTCACACGCACGTCGCGCGCATCGACGAGATAGACGGCGTCACGCTCGTGTGCCCAGGCAGTTTGCAGGCGGAAAAAGATAAAGGCGGCAGTTATGCGTACGTCGTCGTGGCAGGCGAAAAAGTGACGGCGACCCTCGTGGGAGAAAATCCCCGATAAAAAGCATAAAAACCGCGTAAAAACGGTTGCGTTTTTCCTATAAATAGTATATAATAAACGCTGTGCAGAGATGGCGGAGCGGTCGAACGCGCACGATTCGAAATCGTGTTATGCAGGAATGTATACAAGGGTTCAAATCCCTTTCTCTGCGCCAAAGAACGGGATAGGCACTGCCTATCCCGTTTTTGTATTGTGAATCTAAAGAAAAAATATGCATATATTTTTTATGTCCCACATTTTAATTATAAACCTAATATTTGCTTTTTCTTTTTATCAAAGTCTTCTTTTGTAATTAATCCCTCGTTTAGCATAGTTTTTAATTCTTGCAACTGTTCTTTGGCGGAGAAATCAATGGTGGATTGAATGGGTGTGGCTATG
>JAFVXN010000052.1 GCA_017501125.1 Clostridia bacterium | reverse complement strand
TACTAAGTTCAATTTGGAAAAACTCCCCGACGACGGGGAGTTTTTTTGTATAGTAATACCCCGCGTTTAACGTGGGGTATTACTATACAAAAAAGGCAATCCAGAGCGGATTGCCTTTTTGCTTAGATTTTGTTTTCGAGGAACTGCGACACGTCGTAGCCGTTTTTATAGATGAGATAGGTAGAGATTTGCGGCGCGGAGAAATCTTTGAGTTTGACCTCTTCGAGGGTGCCTTTTTCCAATTTATCTTTGATGAGTTTATAAGGTAAAAAGGAGTATCCTATACCCTGTTCGAGGTAGGGGATAAGTTTGGAAGAGTTGTCTACCTCCAGACGGAAGATATGCGTCTTGGGGAAGAGGGATCGGATAAAGACGCCTGCTTCGCTCAGGGTCAAGTCGCACATCATATAGGGCAGGGTGGAGAGGTCGGATTTCGTGACGCCGTCGGGGAAAGTGTTCAAGCCCTTTTTGCACACGAGCGCAACACGGTCGACGTCGTAGACGTCGCAACGATATCCAGAGCGCTTTAGAGGAATTGCGGAGAAGACCATATCCAACACGTTGTCTTGCAGGTTTTGGATGAGGTCCATCGAGTGTCCGAGTAGCACCTTGACGGACGTTTCTTCGTTGTCTTTCATACAGGCGTCGACCAAGGGCTTTACGTATACCTCGTAGGTGGCGTTGATGGCGCCGATGGCGAATTTTCTTCTATGTGCGCTGGTGGCGTTCATCTCCACAATAGAGGATTCCTGCAATTCCAAGATACGCTCGGCGTAGCGCAAAAATATCTCTCCTTCCTCCGTCAAAGTGACCGTTTTCGAGCCGCGCAAAAAAAGTTTTTTGCCCACCTCTTTTTCCAGTTCGCTGATGCGGTTGGTGACGGTGGATTGCGTGATGAAAAGTTGCTCGGCGGCGAGCGTAAAATTTTTAACCTTAGACAGAAAGATAAACGTCTTTAATTCCTCGGTGTTCACAATCAATTCTCCCTATTAAAACTATCGGTTTTTTCAATTATAGCACACCAAAAACGCAAATGCAAGCGATAGGACGAAAATATTCCGTTCACAGTTGACAAATATAAAGGAAATAGGATATAATAAAAGGGATAAAGAGGTAGTTATCGTGATAAAAGAAAACGTGCAAAAATTAAAGGCTGAGTTGTCTTGTGGTAATCCGCAAGGCGAGAAGGTGTGGTTGGTTGCGGCGACGAAGATGCAGACGGCGGAAGATATCAATCTTGCCATAGAGGCAGGGGTGGACGCCGTCGCGGAGAACAAGGTGCAGGAATTCCGTGAAAAAACGGCGTCTCTTCGACCCTGTCCCCAGCATTTCATCGGTCATCTGCAGACCAACAAGGTCAAATATTTAATCGGCAAAATTGATTTATACCACTCCTGCGGTAGAGATTCGTTGGCGGAGGAGATTGCTCGTCAGTCCGTGGCGAAAGGGGTCACGTCCCATATTTTGGTGCAGGTAAATATCGGCGACGAGGAAAGTAAAGGCGGCTACTCTTACGACGAGGCCTACGAGACGGCGATTCGCCTCTCTAAGACGGCGGGGCTGAAAGTAAAAGGGCTGATGGCAATGTTGCCCGATTCGGACGACACGGCTATGCTGGAAGACTTGGCAAAAAAAATGCGCGCCCTGTACGAAAAAGTAAAGGCGAGCGTAGACGGCGTGGAGTATTTGTCGATGGGCATGAGTGGCGATTACGCGTTGTGCGTGCGTTGCGGTAGCAATATGGTTCGCGTCGGCTCGACGATATTCGGCAAGAGAGTGTATGGTTAAGAGGTGAATATGGAAAAGGGCGAAACAATTATCAAGCGTATCGGCGTGATTATTCTCGCTCTTTTTTCGTTCGTCGTGATGTTGTTAGGCACATTGCAAATAGGCGTCGCCTGCGCGGCGAATCTTTGGACGCATTGGCGCCCGTCTTACGAGAAGATGGATATCGCACCGATTTTGTCAAAATCTTTGCTGACGGCAGAGGATTACGATACTTTGTATCGGCAGACGGGTATAGCGAGGTCGGGGATTGACGATTGCTTGGCGACGGGTGATACGCAGACGATTTTGCGCGCGCAGGACGTCTTTTTTGCGGCGGCAAACGTGCACGCAGAGGAGTTTGCTCCCTTTACCTATATGGAAAGGACGGACAGAATGATGCCGCTTGCGCCGTTGAGAGACGGCGATATTTTGATTACGGCGTCGACGAGATTTTCCTTTTTAAGATACGGACATTCCGCGTTGGTAGTGGACGCAGACAGTGGACTGGTTTTGGAATCGGTTGATTTTACGACGACTAGCAAAACGCGCAGTGCCTCCATATTCTCTAATTACGCCAATTTTATCCTCCTTCGTCCAAAGGTGGAGGACGGCGTGAAGGCGGAGGCGGTAGAGTACGCAAAACAGAAGTTGACGGGACTTCCCTATTCCCTTTCGGCTGGATTGATAGGCTCGAAATTCGTGGAGACGCCCACGTCGACGCAGTGCGCACACCTCGTTTGGTCGGCGTATATGCACTGTGGGATAGATTTGGAAAGGGATAGCGGCGTGATTATGCCACGAGACTTTTTGACGGACAAAGTAGAGGTCGTGCAGGTCTACGGATTCGACTTGGATTCCCTTTGGAGGTAAGTATGGGATATACTTTAATAACGGGTGCGACGGGCGGACTCGGCAGGGCGTTTGTCGAGGCGGTTGCAGCCATGGGCGAGGATATGATTTTATCGGGTAGGAGCGAAGAAAAACTCCGCCTCTTGCAGGCGGAGGTCGCGCAAAAATATCCCGATTTGAAGACGCACGTCGTTGCCGCAGATTTGTCAAAAGAGGGGGACAGGGACGCTCTAAAGGCAGAAATCGTCCAAAAAAACCTGCTTTTGAAAAGGCTGATTAACGTGGCGGGTGCCGACGTGCAAAAAGCGTTGCAGACGTACACGCCCGACAAAATCCGCTTTCAGTGTCGCGTCAATTTAGAGGCCGCGATAGATCTCTCCCATTTTGCCCTCACGCAAAGAGAGGAAGGGCTGGAGATACTCAACGTATCCAGCGTTTCAGGGATATATCCTATGCCGTATTTTGCGATATACAGCGCGACGAAGGGTGCGCTCACGTCCTTTAGCGTCGCTCTCCGTGAAGAAGTGAAAAGGGAAGGGGTCAAGGTGACGGTCGCCCTCCCTGGCGCGATGCCCACCCGCGAGGATATCAAGGAGCAAATCAAAGGGCAAGGCGTATGGGGCAAGATTGCCGCAAAATCGCCACAGTACGTAGCGAACGTATGCTTGAAGGCGGTTGCGAAAAACCGTGCGAAGGTCATCGTAGGATTCGCCAACAAGTGTATGCGCTTTTTCACGGCGTGGATACCCGCCTCGTGGCGTATGCGTTTTATCGCCAACCGTTGGTCGAAGATATCCAAAGACGCCTTTTAAGGCGAGATAATTTAATTTTGTTTGGTGGCAAGCACCTCACCTGAGACGGCGTCGAGAAGGAACGCCGTCGTTTTTTTATCTCTGCCGACGACGCCGACGTAATAATAAGGCGCACTCTCGTAGATGAGGCGTAGATAGATTTCCCCTGCAAAATCCCCGTCTGCGCTCAACGCGGTAAAGGTGTCGGGCGAGGCGTCGCACAATTTTGAGATGATTTGCGTAGGGGAGAGAGTCTCCGCCGTCTTGACGGACGGCGCGCTGATGTCGAAGGTGTCGCTGCCGTGCACGATGGCAAGATTGACGGAGGAATAAGTACTAAAATCGGCGGGAGAGGAAAAATAATAACTGCCATCCACGCTATCGTAAGACATCTCGCCGTCGATGTCTTCGTTTTTGATAGTAATATTGCAAGGAAGTCCCCCGTTTTTCACGGTAAAGTACACTTCGATTCTTGAGGTGACCTCCCCGACGAATCCGTCAGCGCAATAGGGATATTCCTTGTCGACGGCATAGATTTTTAGGCTGTAATTATCGCCGCTTGCGACGAAGACGTTGCTCCTATTTTCGGACAGATAGGAAAGGTAGTCGACGTTTTTGCGGCAACCGGTGAAAGAGGTCAAAGGAAATAAAAGACAGCCTAATAGGCTGAAAAATAAAAAAAAGCGTTTCATACAACCATTATATTAAAAAAAAGAGCGACGCATACCAAAAAAAGAATGTTCATACAGTTGCAATTTGAAAAAAGATGTGGTAAAATATTAGAAATATTTCAAAATGGGGGACGAGTTTTTAATGCGAATGGATAAAGTCATTTTAAAATCCGCATTGAGCACGCTGGCGGCGATAGGCGTTTTGTACGTCGTGTTGATTGCCGTATTGTGCCTCGTATTCCCTCAGACGATGATGGGCGTCACCTACGATATGGGGATGACGGATTTAAGCATCTTTTTTGCGGACGTTTCTTATAATCGCAGTCACGAAGCGTATTACGCGGCGTTCGTCACCGAGGTGTCCATCAGTGCCAATTACGACGACAAGACGGAGTGGTACGGACAGACGCTTTTGGACCATTCCGGATTCGACTCATACGCTGCGACGCGCGTAGGTAGCGCAGACGGCGAGAAAGTGGAGGAGTATCGTACCTATATCCAAGGTCAAGTTTGCCTTGCAAAATACGACCTTGGCAAACAAGACGAGGCGTTGGATACGGCGTTCGGGTATCTTGGCGGGCACTTCTACGAATACAATCCAGTGGTGGCGTTGCTCGTAATGCGCGCCGACGCTGAGATGAAGGCAGAGATAGGCGAAAGGCTGAAGAGCGTAGCGGTGAATTCCTCGGGAGAACAAGCGTATTTAGACGAGATGATTCTTCTTGCT
The DNA here is from genome assembly GCA_017501125.1 of Clostridia bacterium. Lineage (GTDB taxonomy): Bacteria > Bacillota > Clostridia > Christensenellales > Borkfalkiaceae > Scatosoma. The sequence goes on along the minus strand of JAFVXN010000052.1, from coordinate 1,369 downwards.
ACCACCAATTAACAATCGAAAAATAAAAGTTATCATATAAGGAGTATTACAAATGAGCAGTAAAATTGTAAAAGAAGGATTGACCTTTGACGACGTTTTGTTGATTCCGCAGGCATCTTCCGTGTTGCCACACGAAGTTGATTTGCGCACCAAACTCACGGACAAAATTTCGTTGAACCTTCCCTTGATTAGCGCGGCGATGGATACCGTCACGGAGAGCCGTATGGCGATTGCGATGGCTCGTGAAGGCGGTCTTGGTATCATCCACAAGAATATGTCCATCGAAGAGCAGGCTATGCAGGTAGACAAAGTAAAGCGTAGCGAACACGGCGTCATCACCGATCCTTTCTTTCTTGCTCCTGACAACTCGGTAAAAGAGGCGGTTGCCCTCATGGAAAAATACCGCATCAGCGGTGTACCCATCACGAAGAACGGGAAACTCGTTGGCATTTTGACCAACCGTGATTTGCGTTTCGAGAGCAATTTTGATCAACCGATCTCCAACGTTATGACGAAGGAGAATTTGGTGACGGCACCCGTAGGTACCTCTTTGGACGAGGCGAAGGTAATCCTTGGTAAGCACCGCATTGAAAAGTTGCCTATCGTAGACGACAAGGGCTACTTAAAAGGCTTGATTACCATCAAAGACATTGAAAAATCCATTCAATACCCCAACTCCGCAAGAGACGAGAACGGTAGATTGCTCGTTGGTGCGGCGGTTAGCACGGCGGCAAACGCAATCGATAGAATCTCCGCCCTCGTCGAGGCGCGCGTAGACATCATTGCAATCGATACGGCACACGGTCATTCCGCAGGCGTTATTAAGAAGGTGGAAGAAATCCGTGCGAAGTTCCCCAATTTGCCCATTATTGCAGGCAACGTCGCGACGGCAGGTGCAGTCGAGGCACTCGTTAAAGCAGGCGCTGACGTCGTCAAGGTTGGTATCGGTCCTGGCTCTATCTGTACGACCCGTGTCGTAGCAGGTATCGGCGTGCCCCAGTTGACGGCGGTTATGGATTGCGCGGAGATGGCTGACAAACTCGGCAAACGCGTGATTGCAGACGGCGGTATCAAATACAGCGGCGATATCGTCAAGGCGATTGCGGCAGGTGGTAGTGCCGTTATGGTCGGCTCCCTTTTGGCTGGTACTTTGGAAAGCCCTGGCGAAGTCGAACTTTACCAAGGCAGAAGTTATAAGGTATATAGAGGTATGGGTTCGCTTGGTGCGATGGCGGCTGGCAGTAGCGACAGGTATTTCCAAGAAGGCACGAAAAAATTCGTACCCGAAGGGGTTGAAGGTCGCGTTCCTTACCGTGGCAGCGTAGCGGATATCATCTACCAGATGAAGGGTGGTTTGCGCTCTGGTATG
>JAFVXN010000051.1 GCA_017501125.1 Clostridia bacterium | reverse complement strand
TGGTCGTGACCGAGTCGAAAGAGTATCGGGCGAGTTTCCGCTTAGAAATCTACAATATTCGGGCGGAAAATAGCAACTACGATATGGGTTCGTTGGATTCCTTTAACGGTTCGATACAACTGGAATACGGCACGCCTGTGACGATGACGGCGACCCCCAACACGGGTTATCTTTTCGACGGTTGGTACGAGGAAGGAACGCTCGTGAGCGCCGACGCTTCTTACGAATTCGTCGTGACGGCGAATAGGCATTTCGTGGCGAAATGGAAGGCGCAAAAATTCTTAATTACGGCGACTGCGTCTACGGGCGGTACGGTCACGGGCGGTGGCGAATACGCCTACGGTACGGAAGTCACGCTGACGGCTACGCCTAGCACGGGCTACGTCTTCGGCGGTTGGAGCGACGGCAACGCGAACGCAACGAGAACGGTCGAGGTCACGGGCACGGCAACCTACACGGCGACCTTTACTAAGAAAACGTACACCATTTCGACGGGCAGGAGCCCCACGGCAGGCGGTACGGTCACGGGTGGTGGCACGTACGAGCACGGCGACGGCGTCACTTTAACGGCTACGACTAACTCGGCGTACAACTTCTTGGGCTGGTACGACGGTAGCACGAAAGTGTCGAGCAGTGCAACCTACACCTTTACGGCTACGGCGAACAAGACGTACACGGCGAAGTGGGAGGCAAAGACGCCCGCCACCACGACGATGAAGGCTTTGCAGACGGCAGGCAAACTCAAGATCTTGGGGAGAACTCTTTACGAGGGCGACACCTTGGTGTTGAGGAATTCCGCATCGGGTTTCGAGGTGTATACGACTGCGTCCTATTTGAAGATGAACGCGTCGGTGTCGGGGCTGTTTAGCGGCGAGTATATGAACGTGAAAGTTTGGGTGGACGGCGTAGCGAAAGTCATCAATTTGACGTCGACCTCCTCGACGACGATTACGCTGGCGGAAGGGCTGACGGCTGGCACGCGCCACCATATCAAACTGGCGAAGATGAACGAGGCGTTGGGTGTGGGCGCAGAACACGCCAACAATTGCAATATTTACGTACAATCTTTGACGGCAAATCACGACGGCGAGATTCAATCCGCCCCTGCCGCTAGTAATTTGAAGATAGAGATCTACGGCGACTCGATTACCTGTGGCTACGGCGCGCTGGGCAACGTCGCCAACAATCCCACCAACTTTGATACGAGCGAGGAAGACGCGACGGAGACGTTTGCGTACAAGACGGCGATGGCGCTCGGCGCGGATATCAACGTCGTGGCGCACCAAGGCTGGGCAATCGGTCAATCTCGTTGGGGTACGGCGGAAAAGCCTTTGACCTTACCTGCGATTTACGATAAAGTGACGGACGCGCACGAGGCGGCGTGGGATTTCTCCTCCTACACCCCCGATATCGTCATCGTCAGCCTTGGCACCAACGACTTCGTGAACAGTGGCACGGCTATCCCTGGCGACGCTGCGTACAACGAGTTCGTGTGGAAATATTACGAGTTTTTGCGGAACCTGGAGGCGAAATATGCCAACGCGAAATTCGTCCTTTGTTATGGCATGATGGATTCGCCTGGCGGCGCGCTCGAACATGCGATTGCTACCTGGATGCCTGTGGCTTGCAGCGGTCAGGCAGGCGATAACTATACGGAATTAATAGGCAGGGTCATCACGGTTGATTTGACTGGCGCGGACGGCACTTTTATGGGCGGTGGCGGTTCCCACCCCAGCGCGGCGCAACATACCACGGCGGCGGCGAATTTGCAGGCGGCGCTTAGGACGGCGGGCTGGATTTAAGTTCGTTTTCGTAAAAGCACAAAAAAAGACTTTGGTATCGTACCAAAGTCTTTTTGTTTTGTCAGTATCCGTATTTTTTCCGCAGAAAAAGGAATAGGAAAAGGGTGACGAATAGGCAACCGATCTCCGAAAAGAGGGCGGCGAGCCATATCCCGTTGAGCCCCCAAAAAAGAGGGAGCAGGAAGACGAAAAGGACCTGCAACAATAAGGTTCTAAGTAGGGAGATGGCGGCAGAGGAAACGCCGTCGTTTAAGGCGGTAAAGAAGGAGGAGCCGAAGATGTTCACGCCTGCTACGAGATAGGAAAAGCAGTACAGGAGGAATCCGTGTCTGGTCATCTCGTACATCTCGCTGTCGCCGCCTGCGTATAGCGTGGATAGGGGCGAGGCAAGGAGCAAAGAGAAGAGGAATAATAGGATGGACGACACCCCGATAAGTACCATACTACGTCGCAGTAGCCCACGCAACTCCTCTTGATGTTTTGCGCCGAAGTGATACCCGATGACGGGTGCAACCCCCGACGAATAACCGAGAAAAATGGACAAAAAGATGAATCCGATACAGGCAATTGCCGCGTAGGCGTTGACGCCCGTAAGCCCCGCGTATTTTTGCAGTTGTGCATTGTAGAGTATCGTCACGAAGGACACGGATACGTTGGTCGTGAATTCCGAGAAACCGTTGGTGCAGGTTTTCAAAAGCGCACGGAAGTGCGGGCGCGTTTTGCCGAGCCGTAAAGGGCTTCCGTTTTTGTGCAAGAAATAGATTAAAGGGATGGCACCGCCGACCAGATATCCACACACGGTAGCAATCGCCGCGCCGAGGATTCCCCATTGAAAAAGAATGATGAATAAGGCGTCTAAGGCGATATTAGTACAGCCCGCCGCGACGGACAACAACAAGCCGAATTTTGGTCTTTCCGCCGTCACGAACAGGAAACCGAATTCGAATTGTAGCACGGAGGCAGGCAAGGAACACAAAAGGATGGTGCCGTATGCGACGCCGTGGTTTTGCACCGTAGGGTCCGCCGTCAAAAGGGTGACGATAGGGCGCAAGACGAGCACGCCGACGACGGCAATCAGAAGGCTTAGAGCCAAGGAAAAATAGACGAGGAAAGAGAAAATTTCGTTTGCTTTTTTCTCGTCCCCTTCCCCCATGGTTTTGGAGATGAGGGCGCTACCGCCCGCGCCGATCATGAACCCGAACGCCCCCAAAATAAACAAGATGGGATAGACGAGGTTGACTGCGGCGAATTGCGCTTCGTCGGTAAAATTAGCGATAAAAACGCCGTCCACGGCACCGTATACACCAGAAAAAACGACCATGATAATGGACGGTATGGTAAAGCGAAGCAATTTTTTGTATCCAAAATGTTCGTGTAAGTGTATTGCCATAATCGCTCCTACAAGGCGCAAAAAGATAAGCGCAAGTAGCATTATACGCAAATATCGATTAGATGTCAACAAAAAATAGCCCATATATGGGCTATTTTATCGTACGCCGCCGACCTTTACTTCGACGGATACTTTCAATTCCTCCAAAAGGGTGTCCTTTTTGTCTGCAAAGTGCTCGTTTTCGTATTTTTGCAGTTTGTCGATGGCGTCGAACAGGTCAAAATCTAACGCCTGACATTTCTCGAACAGCGCGTGAATCTCCTCCGTTAATCGTCTTTCCGCGACGGCGAGCACCTCGTGAGGGAAATCGCCTGCGTCGGCGGTGTCTTCCTCTCCTTGCGCTTTGGAGACGTCCGCGACGCCTGCCGTAATCGCTATACTCACCTGCAATTGCGAGTCTTCGCCTATCGATAGTTTCACTTTCGGCGTGGTGCGTTTGATGGACATCGTGTACGTGTCGTCGTCGTAGGGCAGGGAATAGGCGGCAAGGCGCAGTTTGTTCTTGATTAGGGCGTAGCAAAAGGTCTCTTGCTTGTCCAGCGTGCCCACCTTCTTCCCGTCTTTGAATAGTGCCGTTTCGCCTGCGCTAAACACTTTCTCTTCGCCTTCGCCTCCGCTTTCGCACCCCTTTCCGCCTTGGCTTTCACCTTGTTTACCGCCTTTTTGTCCACCGCCTTGCCCTTGTCCTTTTTCTTGTTGACCTTGTCCGCCTTCCTGTTCCTTTTTGGCTAACGGCTCCGCCTTTACGACGGGCAAAAAACCGCACCGCGCTTCGCCGAAATAGGACGCAGCAAACGTCCGCAGGGTGTTGGGCATACACGTCCCCACCCGTTCTGCGTGCGAGGACAATACCTTTTCGATAGCGAGCGCCCCTGAGGAATCGATGGGCGTCTTGGTGGAGAGCAGTTCTTCCGCTTTGCCCTCGCAGGTGGAAAGGAGACAGTTGTCGGAGATATATTCGTCGCGCAGGAAATACTCCAGCCCGTCAAAGACGTTCTTTTGGGCGATACTTTCGCCGAGGACGATTAGCTTGCAAAAGACGAGTTTGGGATACCAACCCGTTTTTTCGTTGATTTTATCCAGCGCTTGCGCCACCGTTTTTCCTTGCGTGACGACGTTGACGGTCTTGGTGCCGCTTTCTCCCTGTGCGCCTGCGGCGTCGGGTACGGCAATCTGCGCCGTGACGGAAAAGTCTTGCGTTTCTTGGTCGATGCCTATCGCCATTACGATTGCCGTCTGTTGCACGTTGACGAGGTCAAAATCGTTGGAAAAGAATAGAAAAAGCAATCCTGCCACGAGGATAAGAAAATATCTTACGGCGTTCTTTGCCTTTGCGTTATCGTCGCAAAAGAAAGCCTTGATTTTGTCGATTAATTTTTTCATCTTGCACCTGCCTTGACTCTTTTATGGAGCAGTAAAAGGGGTAAGAATAACGGTAAAAGGTCGGAAAATAGGAAAAAGACGGGGGACAGGGTCGAGGTGAACAGCCCGTAGACGGCGTCGTAGTGCTGATTGAGGAAGAGGACGAAGAGGAAGGCGGCGAGATTTAGCAGGGCGGAAAACAGCGTCTTTTGTTGCAAGAGCGTGCCTTGGCAAAAGCAATCGACGGCGAGTTGTAAAGGAAGACAGACGTAAAAGGCGTAGACGACGGTAAGCAGGTAGACGAGTAGCATATCCCATCTGCCTACGACGGTGAGCGCGGGGAAATATTGCGCGATTTTGGCAAAGGCGTAGTGTTCCCTTGCGGCGAGGGTGGTGTATATCCCGTAGAAAACGGCAAGGAAGAGCAGGGTGAAAAGGACGCTTGCGCCGTAGGCGATACTCACCTTTTTTACCGCCCCTTTTTCGTAGCGGTATCTGCCCAAAAGGGGGAGCAACAACGCGCCGCAAGAGAAGTGCGCCTTGGTGGATACCACTCCTTGTAAGGAGTGGGTGAAAGGCTGTGAGAAAATCGGGAGCAACGACGAAAAATCGCTCTCGCCCACCGACATAACGATAAGTCCTAAAAAAGGGAAAAGGAAAAGAAAGAGGCAAAGGTCGGCGCTCCTGCCGATTGCTTTGACGTTTTTCGTGCACAAGAAGGCGCTGAATATAAAAAAGGGCGCGAAGGAAAAGACGGTGGGCGCGGTGTCGAAGAAGGCGGCGTAGGAGAATTTTTCAGCGTCGAAAAGAGGGGGCACGGCGGCGAAAAGGAAGTAGGCGCAAAGTATCAACGAAAAGATACGCGCTACCCATTTTCCAAAGGCGGCTTCGACGAGTTGGAACAGCGTTTTGTCCGTCTTGGACGAGATAAAGAGAAAGGCGGCTACGGGCAGGATTTCGACGAGCGAGGCGACGAGGGCGGACACGAGCAAATCCCCTTTGGCGGCGACGGCGAAGAGGCGAGGCGCCTCTAAAAATCGCGCCACGGGGAAGAGGAACGCCAGTAAAAAACAGAGTTGTCGGGTGTTGATAGCAGGTGCTTCGTCAATTTTCGTCACGGTTGCCTCCTTGTGTGCGAAGACGGGTTTTGTTCTTCGAGCGGTATATTTTCGGTCGGGTATCGAGGTCGCGGATACCGTATTTGGCGACGGCGTCTTTCAGGTCGTGCGCAACGAGGGGAGAAAAGGGTGCCAGCGGCGGCATGCCGAAACTGTCCGCTGAGATGAGATAATACAAGGTGAGCGCCCCTGCGAGTGTCAGCCCGAAGGGGCCGAGGCTACCTGCCACGATAAGGTACAGCCACCTAAGGACGCTACCCGTCTCCACAAAATTAGGCACCGTATACAGGCAAATCCCCGACAGCGCCACGATAATGATGGTCGGGGTGGATAAAAACCCTGCCGATACCGCCGCTTCGCCGAGGACGAGCGCACCGACGACGGACAGCGACATGCCGACGTATTTCGGCATGCGGATACTCGCCTCTTTTAGCGTCTCGAAAAGGAGCAGGACGAAAAAGGTCTCCATGCTCGGCGAAAAGGGGATTTCTCGCGCGCTCTTTGCGATGGTCAGCATCAGCCCCAAGGGTAGCAGTTGCATTTTGAATAGTTGCGTCGTCACGTAGACGGCAGGTAAAAAGAGGGCGATCATCACGGCGACGAGGCGGAGCACGCGAAAAAGGGTCGCCATAAACGGGGAGACGAAATAGTCCTCGCTGCTTTGAAAATCTTCCGTGAGCGTAAAGGGAAGGGTGAGGGCGATGGGCGAGCCGTCGACGAGGATACCTACCCTGCCCTCGGCAAGTTTTGCAGCGAAGACGTCGGGTTTTTCCGTCGTGCCCACGCTACGAAATAGGGAGTGCTTTCTCGGCGCAATCAAAGCGGTGACGTACGAGGAATCGGGCAGGACGTCTACGTCGATAGATTGCAACTTTTTTTGCAGGGCGTCTTTTAGGCGGTTATCACATATCCCGTCCAGATAACAAAGGGCGATCGTCGTGTCGCTCCGCCGACCTACGCGCATGACGTCCATACGAAGGGCGGGGCTTTTTAGCCGTTTTCTAACGAGGGTCGCGTTGGTCTTAAAGTCTTCCACGAACCCCTCTCTCGGCCCCTTGACGGCGACGTCGGCGGGCGGTTCGCTGATGGCGCGCACGGGCAACATTTTTGTCCCGACGACGATTCCCTTTTCTATTCCGTCAACGAGGAGTAAAGCGTTCCCGTCGAGGATTTCCTTGGTCATATCCTCGATTTTTTCCGCCTCTTTGACCTCGGGGAAAAGCAGGCTCTTTTGTAGCAAATCGGCGTTAACCTCGTACCTGTCCCCGTCGTTTTGATTGTTTTCTTCGTCCTTTTGGCTGTTTTCCGCCTGCTTTTTAAGATTGAGCGAGGCGATGGGGCGTATCACGAGGTCGCCGATTAAGCCTTTATTGACCATACCGTCGGCGTAGACGATTGCCGCGCCGACGCCGTCTTTGGAAAAGAACTCGTAGGATAAGATGTCTTCGGCGGGCAACGCCGCCTTGAGTGATTGAAGGTTATTTTGCAGTTTTTTGGATAATTTTTTCACGCAGGTAGTATGCGCAATCGACACGCAAAAGTATGCGCGGATATTTTTGATAAAGATGTGCGGGGTGATTGACAATTTTGTAAAAAATTGGTATACTAACGATAGGGTGAATTATGCAAAAAAACGAGATATGCCTCAGTCCGACGGAAAGGCTGGAAGATATGAATATCGACGGATTGATGGTGGTGCAAGACGAAAGATTGTACCGTTTTACCTCCGACTCCGTATTGCTTTCGAGATTCGCGCAGGCAAAGACGGGGGATTACGTCGCTGACTTTTGCGCGGGGAGCGGAATTGTCGGCTTGCATTTTTACGCCCTCAATCGCCACGAAAAGAAGGGGCTGAAAGTCGTCCTCTTCGAGATGCAAAAGCCCTTGCACGACTTGTCCAAGAAGAGCATAGCCTACAACGGGTTTGAGGACGTTTTTACGGCTGAGCATTGTAAAATCCAAGAGATTCCCGCCGTCTATCACGAGGCGTTTTCGCTCGTCCTTTGCAATCCGCCTTACGAGAGGGGTGGATTTGACAACGAAACGCCAGAAAAGGCGATATGTCGCAAGGAAATCACGATAAATCTGGAAGAAATCGCCCTCGCGGCGGCAAAAGCCTTAAAATACGGCGGTCGCCTCGCCCTTATCAACCGTGCCGACAGGGTGGCGGAGGTGTGCTACACCTTAAAAAAAGTGGGGCTGGAAGTGAAAAAAATGCAATTCGTCAGCGGAAAAGAGGGGGCAAAACCCTATCTTTTGATGGTGGAAGCGGTCAAAGGCGGAAAACCGACGTGTGAAATTTTGCCGACGATAGCCAACGAAAAATAGATTAAAAAAGTTTCACGATAAACATTTTTTGAAAAAATAGAGGAGAAAAGGGGAAAATGGTCAGTTTTGTAGCGACGCCGATAGGGAATTTGAAAGATATCACGTTGCGTGCGCTAGATACGCTCAAAGGAGCGGACGTGATATTTTGCGAAGATACGCGCCATACGCTGCGCCTTCTCAACGCTTACGAGATTAAAAAGCCGCTGTTTGCCTGCCATAAATTCAACGAAAGGGAGGCTGCGGAAAAAATCGTTGCCTTTTATAAGGAAGGGAAGGAGATAGCAATCGTCAGCGACGCGGGCACGCCCGTCGTCAGCGACCCAGGCAATATCGTGTGTAAAATCTTGCGTGAAAACGGTGTTCCTTACACCGTAATCCCAGGCGCGTGCGCGTGCATATCGGCGCTCGTGTTGTCGGCGCTCGATAGTGGCAGATTTACCTTCGTCGGGTTTTTGCCCGAGAAGACGGGGGAAAAGAAGGCGTTGCTGGAGAAATTCGCCTCTATTGAGACGACGCTGATATTCCATAGCGCGCCGCAGGATATCGACAAGGACGTTAAGGCGATGTACGAGGTCTTTGGCGAGAGGCAGGCTTGCGCGGTGAGAGAGATTACGAAAATTCACGAGGAGAGCCAGCCGTTTACCCTCTCGCAGGGGCTTTCGGGCGAAAAGCGTGGGGAATACGTCCTCGTCGTCGAAGGGGCGAAGGAGACGGAGAATCCCCTCAACGCGCTGAGTGAGACGGAACATATCAAGGCGTATATGGCGCAAGGGCTGGACAAGAAAGAGGCACTGAAAAAGGCGGCGAAAGACAGGGGCGTCGCAAAATCCGCGCTGTATCCTTTCGCCATCGACTTATGAGGTCATAAAACCGTGTTTTTTGCACAAAATAGCATGAAAACAAGGGGGCAGGTATGTATTTAAGGGAATATTTGATTTTTGCTGCCGTCATTTTGGCTTGTGCGATATTTTCGGGTTGGGCGTCGGCGACGGTGCACTCGACCTACAACAAATACGCCAAAATCGCGACGAAATCGCACATGACGGGCTACGATACGGCGGTGAGGTTGCTCCGCAAAAACGGCGTGGACGATATCAGCGTCGGGCGGGTATCGGGCAGGCTTTCCGACCATTATCACCCGACGAAAAAGGTGGTCAATTTGTCGCAGGCGACGTATGCGGACGACTCGGTGGCGGCGGTGGCGGTTGCCGCGCACGAAATCGGGCACGTTATGCAGAAAAAGAGGGGGTATTTCCCCTATAAAATCAGGGCGGTGCTTGTGCCGATGGCGAATATCGGCTCCCGTCTTGCGATGCCGCTGGTGCTCGTAGGATTGTTGTTGACCTTGCTAGTCGTGGAAGGGGAGTTTGCCTCGTGGGGCGTCTGGATTGCCCTTTCGGGGGTGGCTATGTACGGGCTGTCCACGCTGTTCACTCTTGTGACACTGCCCGTGGAACTCAACGCTAGCAGAAGGGCGGCGAAAATGCTCCTTGCCGAGGGGATTTTGACGCAGGAGGAGTTGCCTGCGGCAAGGAAAGTGCTTACGGCGGCGGCGATGACCTACGTGGCGGCGTTGCTCACTTCCCTCGTCTACTTCCTGCGTTTTGCGTTGATCGTTTTTCGACTCGTTGGGCGCAGGCGTCGTTGATAAAAAAGAAAATATAAGGCGTAGCCTGTTGGGCTACGCTTTTTTCGTGCCGTAATAGATTGAAAAATATATTTCGTGGCATACTGACCTTGGGGGTGGCGTATGCAAGCGAAAAAAGAGGGGGAGAAGAAGACGTTTTTCAAGGGTGCGGCGTGGATTGCGACGGGGGGATTCCTGTCCAAATTAATCGGTGCGCTCTATCGTATCCCCTTAACCAACTTAATCGGCGGATACGGTATGGGTTTGTATCAACTCGCCTATCCGCTATACACCCTGTTGCTGACGATTAGTGCGACGGGGATCCCTTCGGCGATTGCCAAGTTGACCGCAGAAAGAGTGGGGGCAGGTACGCCTTTGCGCCCGCTTTTTAATACTGCCCTGCGCCTTTTTGCGTGGATAGGGTTGGGTGGAACGCTCTTGATGGCAGGGCTCGCTATCCCCCTTTCCTACGCGCAGGGCGCGCCCGAGGCGGCAGGCGGATATTGGGCGCTAGCGCCCTCCGTCTTGCTCGTCTCCGCCCTTTCCGTCTATCGGGGCTATATGCAGGGCAAAAAGGATATGTTCCCGACTGCCGTCAGCGAAGTGGTGGAGCAAATCGTCAAAGTCGCCGTGGGGTTGCCGATTGCGTACTATCTAAGGGCGACGCCCGCAAGGGCGGTGGTCGGGTTGCTGTTTGCCGTCAGCGTCGCGGAGGGGGCGGCACTCCTGTTCGTATGGCTATACGCGCGAAAAAAACACCCTCGTCTGCCGTTAAAGGGGGAGGAGCGGGTAAGAGGAAGGTCGGTGTTAAAGACGAGCCTGCCCGTGACGGTCAGCGCGGCGTTGCTGCCCCTTTCCCACCTCGTCGACAGCGTATTGATCGTGCGCCTTTTGCAAAGACATACCGAAAGCGCCGTCAATTTATACGGCTTGATGACGGGCGGTGCGCTGACCCTTATCAACCTGCCCGTTTCCGTGTGCTACGGGTTGGCGGCGGCGAGCGTGCCTGCCGTCGCGTCGGCGCAAAACAATAAAGAGCGAAGAAAAAACGTCCGTTTTTCCCTGTTATCCACCCTCGCACTGTCCTTGCCGTGCGCGGTGGGGCTGTTTTTGCTGGCAGGGCTTGCCCAAAGGCTCGTCTACCCC
>JAFVXN010000050.1 GCA_017501125.1 Clostridia bacterium | reverse complement strand
GATCTTTGCGATCTCAGGGGCAGAAGAAGTATAGGTCACGTTGACAAGAGCGGACGTAGCCGCATCCATACCGCCGATGGTAAAGGTGGGCTCGTAAGTCTTATACAAGTTTTCCAATTTTTTGCCGTCGTTGACGCTGACTTTGAGTGCCGCGCCAGCCGCAATACGCTCGATTGCCGCGACCTCTTCGTAGTTTTCCTTCATTTTTTCTACGGACGCTACGTACGCGATACTACGCGTGACTTTTTCGGTATAGACGGTTTCGCCCTCTTCAGGGATGATAAACCCGACTGCCGTCATCGGTCTATTGTAGAAGGAGGCAGGGAAGTTGACCACTTCGCCTTCTGCGTTTTGCGCCGCGAGCAACGCACCCGAGTACGCCGCATAGCCGTCTTTAACACCGTAGATTGCCTCTAATTCGTCACTCCACCATTGACCTGCCTCGATCACCATTGCTTTTTCGTTGCTGATCGTGTAGGTCGAGCCGTCGTACTCCACCGTCAAGTCTGCCGGCGTATCCAAATCAGCAGGGACGACGATGACGCCGTATTTTGCTCCCTCACCGTATTTTGCCACCGCCTCGTCGGCAACTTGGGCAATAAAACGGATACCGTCGGGGTCAGCCGTACGCACGGATGCACCGATCATCTCAAAACCGAGTTCTTCGTAATCAAACGACGCCACTTTCATGCCGTCTACTACCGACGCCCACGATTCAACGCTTGCTATATCAGTAGGATATTCGTACAAGCACGCAAAGAAATTGTTGGGAGCGGGATCGTCCGTCATCAAAGAGTTGGTGTTAAACCACTCGTACGTTTCGTTGACAAAGAAATCGCTAGGGTTGAAGAAGGTCACGCTAGGCGTAGGCCACAATTGATAGGTGTCCGTCGTGACGCCCATAGCCGCATATTGCGCCTTGGTCACGCCGCCGTGCCCGTGGTGGGACATTTGTACGTAGTCACTCGTCAATTCTTCCGTCGTGTACGTCTTCGTCAATCTGTCGCCGCCTTCAATCCCCAAATCGTTGAGGAAAAGTACGGAGTTGTCGCCCGTCACCATGCGGATAACCATGGACGTATCGTTGATGTCCTCATACTTGCCGTCTGCGATATCCCACGTCTGCAAAATCTCAAAGCGAACGCCGTCCACCGTGATGCTAAGCCCTTTCTCCACGTTTTCCGCGTTGACGACTGCACCGTTCAGGTCTTCGTAATAGTTGCTCGTCTCAATCCCTTTCGTCGCCGCATACGTATTGAACGCCGCTTTCAACTCGTCCAAATCGGCTTGCTGACTGTTGACGAGAGGGAACTCGCCACCGAAATCAGGGAAGTCGAAATAGAAGTTGTTGATCGTCAAGCCGTGCGCGTTTTCTGCGGACATAATCTTAGTAAGTTCCGCAAAATGGTCGCGGTGAGCGTGCGAAAGGAACCATGCCTCGACTTCTACCTCTTCGTTGTCGCCTTTCCCTGCGATTGCGCGAAGAGCGGAAGGCAAGTACGCTTGCGAATTTTTCACCGCTGCGTAGTCGGCGTCGTATACGGTACCCATACCGCCGTCGATGACGATAAGTTTGCCGTTTGCCGTCTTGATGACGTACGACTCAAGCAAGTTTTCTTTGTTGGGGGCGAGTTGGTAAAGTTCTACCTTTTTGCCCTCTTCCGCCGCAGCCTCAGGCGAGTCTTTCAGCATCGCGATTGCACCTCCGGAACAAACCAAGCACACCCCTGCAAACAAAGAGGTAAGGAGTTGCTTAATGGAAAATTTCTTCTTCATCTTACGCCTCCTTATACCGCTTCCCAGCCAGTGTACCAATCGTCACGGATGTAGCCAGTCCCGTCAAACTCGGAAGGGGACTCGGTAATCAAATCCTGCTCGTTGAAATACAACACCGAAAGTATAGGTTTTTCATAAAAATTCTTCAATGGATTATCCTCCTTGAAAAAAAATTCCCGTGCGTTATTATATATAATAACAGCACTATTATATCACAGTAATTTTCCTTTTTCAATCATTTTTGAAGATTTTTTTGTCAAATTTTTGAAATTTTTTATTTTTTTTATCTCGTTTTTTCTTTTTTTAACAAAAAAGGCCTGCACTCGGCAAGCCTTTTTCTCGTTTATTTTTACGGTAAGTCGATTTCGTACAAATCTTTGGGAGGGACGGGTTTCGTCGAATTTTGGACGAACTTCTTTACCTCCGCCGTCGCCTTTTCGATAGAGGCACACGTGCCTGCCCCTGCTACGCAGCCGCCAGGACAGCCCATACCTTCAATAAGGCAACCGTCCTTTTTACCCGCCTTGGCAAGCAACAGCATCTTTTTACATTCTTCCAACCCCTCGGCGTGTTCAATCTTTACCTCTACGTCGGGATAATAGGTGCGAATACACTTTTCGATCGCCTCAGCGACGCCGCCAGAGACAGCGTAGCCTCTACCTGCGCCCGTTGCCTCGTGGATAGACCGCTCCCCTTTATACTTGCTAAAATCCACGCCTTTGGCATCAAAGATGCCAGCGAGTTCTTCAAACGTGATGACGAAGTCTACGTCGCTACGGACGGACATTCGCATCGCCTCCAATTTTTTCGCCGCGCACGGGCCGATAAACACGACGCGTGCCTGCGGAGTGCGCTGCTTAATGCGACGCGCCGTCGCCACCATGGGTGTGAGGGACTGCGACACCTTGTCTATCATCTGCGGAAATTGTTTTTTTGCAAGCATTGCCCACGCAGGACAACAGGAAGTCAACAGGAAGGGCAACTTACCCGACGCCACCTCTTCCACGTACGCGTGTGCCTCAGTTGCCGCGCCCACGTCTGCGCCGCTGGCTACCTCGTGGACTTCTTTAAACCCGATATCAAGGAGCGCGCCTTTGATGATGGCAGGCGTAATCCCTTCGCCAAACTGACCGACGATTGCCGGGGCGAGTTCCGCCACCACGTAATCTCCTTTTCTGATCGCTCGGATAAGTTGGAAAATCTGCGACTTATCCGCGATTGCCCCAAAGGGGCAACTTACCATACATTGACCGCAACCGACGCACTTATCGTTGTCGATTTTTGCCCTGCCTAATTCGTCCGTACCGATGGCTTTGATGCCGCAGGCTTTGGAGCAAGGTCGCTCCTTATGCGCAATCGCGTCGTACGGACAAGCCTGTTTACACTTGCCGCACTTGATACACTTTTCTCTATTGATGACGGGTTTCCCTTTGACGATATCGATTGCGCCGCGGGGACAGGACGCCACGCACGCTTTGGCTACGCAGCCGCGGCATTGATTGCTGACTTCGTACACGTTGTCCTCACACTTATCGCACGCAGAGGGGATCACTTGCATCAAAGGCGGCTCATAATATTTGTCGGAAATATTGCTGTGGTCGATACCGCTAGTGACGTGCACGGGCTTGTCCTCGGGACGGAGGGACATACCCATTGCAAGACGTACCCTCTCGGATACGATCGCCCTTTCGCGATAGATGCTTTCTCTATATCTGGGCACTTCCGAAGGGGTAATGCGATACGGGATCGCCTCGATCGCGTCGTTGACCTTTTCAGGCTCTTCCTCGAAAGCGACTTTCGCCACCTCTTTAAATACTTCGTGTCTTAATTTGACGACGGACGTCTCCAAACCTCTTCTCATACTCGTTCCTTCTCCTCCATATCTATCCGATACAACTTGCCTGCCAAAATTGCAAGCGAAGCCGCCAAATCTTCCGTTTTAACAATCACACCCTTAGGCGCGTACAAAGGCGCGGGGGCAAAATTCCAGATTGCTTTAATCCCTGCCCCGACCATTTTATCCAAAATTTCCTGCGCGGCGCGCTTGGGGACGGCGATAATCCCGATGCGGATT
>JAFVXN010000049.1 GCA_017501125.1 Clostridia bacterium | reverse complement strand
TCTTTTTCCTGAGCGTCCATCATACTTTCTCCTCCTCTGTATATCTATTGCCTACATTATATAATGTAAAAGTCTATTTGTCAAGGACTTTTTCGATATATAATGTATATATTATCTAATGTAGAGGTTCTATTATGAAATTGCGCGTGCTGGAAATTTTGCAAGAAAAAGGCAGAACCAAATATTGGCTGTATATGCAAATGGGTTTAAGTTATCAAAACTTTAATCGCCTCGTTAACAATCAAACAAGCAGTATCAAATTCGAGAACTTAAAAGCCCTCTGCGACATATTAGAGTGCACACCCAACGACTTATTCGATAATTACCATAAATAAAAACAGCCCTGCGGATTACCGCAAGGCTGTTTTGTTAGTATTTTCGTCAGCGTACCCATTTAAGGTCGACGCTATCGCCGTTGATTGCGACGACCTCGACCTTCACCGTCATCCCCACAGGAAAGCCCGTCGCACTTATCAGTCCCTCTTTGCCTGCAACCTCTACGTAGGTGCCGAGACCTTCCGACTCGTAGACGACCTTGCCTTCGCAAACGTCCCCTACCTTCAACTCAGGCGCGCTGACAGGCTCCGCCTTCGTCGATTCGGAAGGGGCAAAAGACGCCGATTTATCTTCCACGTACGCCTGTGCGCCGTTGGCAATCAACCTCGCGACCAACCTTTCCGCGCTGTCTTTGGACAAATTGCTAGCGACGACGCCCGTCCTTTCCACCGCGTCCTTCACGTCGGCAAGGTTCATCTTCGTGACGTCGCGCACCTCTTTGATAACGGCGATTTTGTTGGAACCTATACTCGTCAATACGACGTCACAATCTCCTTTCTCCACCGATTCCACGGGCGCACTCGCAGGTGCCGCGTCAGGCTGTTTTTTCTTAAATAAATCAAAAAATCCCATATGTTTTTACCTTAGGAGTCGAGGCTTGCCGCCTCGTCCGCATCTTCAAAATCCTCGTAGTTGTTGCAGAATTCCGCAAAGACTTCGTCGAGCAGAGCGTCGTCTTCGACGGGCAACAACTGCACGTCCTCGCCGTCTGCCTCCATCAAGAAAATGACGACCTCGCCCTCTTCCTCTTCCGTCTCGGGATACGCCTTTCTAAGCACGCAATATTCCGCGCCTTTGTATTCTACGCTGTCGACGGCGATATAAGCCTCTTCGTTGCCCTCGTCGTCTACGAGGTAGACGATACCCTCGTCTTCCATCTCTTCGTTCAACAATTCTTCACTCATTTTTTCGCTCCTTTTTTCTTCGGCTTTCGCCTTCTTTTTTTGCGTCGCTAGATACCCTTCCAAAATAAACGCCGCCGCGATGGAATCGATACTCTTTTTACGATCCTCTCTTTTGACGCCACCCGCTATCTGCGTGGCGCGCGCCTGCATCGTCGTAAACCTTTCGTCCTCAATCTCTACGGGCAGGTTTGTCTTCGCCCTGAGCGCGTCGATAAAGCGCCCCGTCTTTTCCGTCTGCACGCTGTCCGTGCCGTCGAAGTTGACGGGCAAACCGCACACGATTACGCCTACGCCCTTTTCCGCGGCAATCTTTGCCACCGCCTCTACGTCCGCCTCAAAATTTTTGGTGCGGAAATACGTTTCGCAAGGCATTGCGTATTCGTTGAACGGGTCGCTGACCGCGACGCCTATCCTTCTATCGCCGATATCTAAGGCAAGTATCCGTTTTGCAATCATACGGGTATTATAACACAAAAGGCGGGGCTCGTCTACCCTTTTTTTAGATTTTTTTGTATGATTTCCTACTTTTTTCACATACTCTCTATGCGGGCAAATTACGCCCCAAGGAGGACGGTATGGAAAAATTTACCGCTGGGCTGATGGTCGGTGCGCTGGCTGGCGCACTCGTCGTCGCCAATAGTTATAAGATGCGCGTGCTCGTCAAGAAAAGTCAGGACGAGATGAAGGCAAAACTCGACGATATGATTGACGAGAAAATCGAAATGCTCGAGAAGATGTCCGCGCAAAAACAGACGGAAGAAGACACGAAATCCACCAAAAAGGCAAAGGCTTAACTTCCGTCACGTGAAAAATCCCGCTTGTTACAAAGCGGGATTTTTTTAACAACTCTTTTGCATCTCTACTATTCTCTCTTTGAGCCGCTTATTCTCTGCCAACAGCCTTTCGTTCTCCTCCTTCAGCCCTTTCGCGAGCCTATCGTACAGCGCGTTAATCTCTCTTTCTAGGCGCCTTTGTAAGAACTCCTTATCCGCGCCCCTTTTGCCTTTCGTCAAGGACACGCCCACGCTGTTTTTACCTTTTTCGCCCGAAAAATCGCCGTTTTCCGCCTCCTCAATGCCTAATTCCGCACGGATTGCCGCGATTTTTTCGGGATTCTTTTTTAAGGTGTTGCGATATTTGTTTTGCAGGCGGAGCATCAGTTTGTCGTCGCCACCGGACAAATTAAAAATGGCGCGCCTAACGCTAATACCCTTGCTCTTTTCCGCCAAGATGCTACGGATAGCCTCGTCCGCCTCCTCCTCGGTAAAGGCGCGGATTTTCTCGACGGACAACGTCTTGCCGTCCAACAATTTGACGATGCGTTCGTCCCCCTTTTCGTTCTTCATCAGCGTATAGTAATAATTGCGCACGCTACCCTTCGCGCGACCGTTCTTCAGCCCGTACGTCGCGAACAGCGAGGTCAGCGTCTTCCCCTTTTTCTTCCCTTCTTGGATGTATTCCACTAAATGTTTCGCCTCTTCTTCCGTGTAGCCGTTTATTTTGTTCATAATTCTTCTCCTTTGGACGGTTCCGTCCTTGATTTGAAAAAATTATTAACCTATTTTTTTCCTTTTATACATTTTAACGGCAAAAAAAGAATACTGTATGGTATGAAAATTTATTTTCTCTCCTCGTTGCCTTGCCTGTTGACCTTGAACGGCGCCTACTTTGGCAGGACGGACACCTTTCCACGTCACGCCGAGGTGTGCGCCAAAGACGAAGTCTTTGTGGAGTTCCACCCCGAAAACGCCCTGCCTATCGGGTTTTTCATCACGGAACAACTCCCTTTCTCGCCACCCGACAGGTGCGAAGTCTACCTACTCCCCGACGCCATCGCCGTCTACGCGAAGAATTTCGCCTCCAGCGATTTGACTTTGCGCGTGCACGCGCAAAAGCGCATAGGCGACACCTTAATCAGCGTTTTTTCGCAAGGAGGGGGACAGGTATGCGTCGAATCGGCTAAAGGCACCTTCGTCCAGCCCTTGCCCCCTTCCTTTTTTCCCAGCGACGTCCGTGCGATAGGCGATTGTTTTCTGCTCGTCGCGGGCGACCAACTAATGGCAATCGACGCAGAAGGCAAGCCGATACTAAGCGAACGGTACGACTCCTTTGAGGTGGAAGGCAATAGTTTACGCGCCCTCCTGCCCCTGCAAGACAGCAAAAGGCGAAAGGCGCGTTGCGCGTGGGAGTTTAGCGGAGGATGTAGGCGAACGGAATTCACCCTATTGCAACCGCCCGAGGAAGACAGGGTCGGGCTGATAGCCTACGCTTTTTTCGAAAGCATATTACTCGGCGAACGGTACGCGCAATTTTTGGGCGAGGATATGCAAAAAAACGCGGAAAAACTGCCTGCCTTTTTAGGGAATTTTCGTGCGGTGTTGCCCACGGACGACGAATCCGTCTGCCACCTCGTCTATCAAAAAACGGAACGGCTATACGAAATCAAGCCCTTTCGCGTCACCCTCGAAGAAGGAAAAATCGTCGATATCCAAGGATAAAAAAAGCCCCGTCTTTCAACGGGGTTTTTTCTTAGTATTTGTTGACTTTCATCTCTTCAATGATAATGGGCAGGACGGGAACGCTGTACGTTTCCTCCAAGTCCTCGTCGGCGACGAACGGATCGTCTCTATCCACCTTCATCACCTGCGTCTTAAAGAAGGAATTGACGTCGTCGTAATTTGCCTTATATTCCTCCACCGCCTCTTTCAAAGATTGCAACGCGTCGTGATTTTTCAAGAGCGCAAAGGTGCAATAGTTATAATCGGTCGTCGGCGCGAGCGTAATCGTAAATCTTGACGTTGCACTGTTGTAGCGATAATCTTTGTTGGCAAGCGTGCCCGTGCTAACTTTTTTCACCTCTACGCGCGCCACGTCAACGGGTTTCGCCGTATAATACATAGTCAACGCACCGAATTCCTGCGTCTTAAAGTTGCCGTGTTCGACGGAGAAATCGTTGTTCTTAAACTCACCGTACAAGGTATAGGTAGGCGTGGACATAGTGTTGTCCGTCCATACGCTAGCAGGGAAATCCTCGTACGTCTTGACGGTATCGAAATAAGGTTTGTAGACGAGACCGCTGGTCGCTACGCTCGTTTCGTCGTAGGTGTAGGCACCCGTATACAACTTTCCGTTGCTGTTATAGTCGTGGATGCACATGCCGTCATAATATCCGTTCTCTACGAGTTTTAAGAAATGGTTTACCGTGTTGGGGGCGTATTTTCTGTACAACTCATAGTACAGCGTATAAGTCGCGCCGTTGAAGGAAATTTGCATCTCCACCTCGGGACGATCGGTCGTACAAGCCGTAAAACTGAAGGCGCCAACCGCCAGCGAACATACCGCCAACGCAGTGCACCCTACTTTTTTAAGCGTCTTCTTCATACAAAACTCCGTTTTGTGATTTTCTACCTTTCTATTTTACCCGTAAACGCCTTTTCTGTCAAGCGCTTTACGGCAATTCCCTTTTATTTTTATCTAATTGCCAGACAAATCGGCACAAAAAAACCCCGCGCACAAAGGCACGAGGTTTTTGTAAAGCCGTAATTATTTAAGTTCAGCGGTTGCGCCGTTTTCCTTAAGTTTAGCAACGAGTGCTTCAGCGTCAGCCTTAGGAGCGTTTTCTTTGATAACGCCCATAGCCTCAACGGCTTTCTTAGCGTCAGCAAGACCAAGACCGGTCACTTCGCGGACAACTTTGATGATAGCGATCTTGTTGGGACCGATATCCTTCAATACTACGTCGAATTCCGTCTTTTCTTCTTCTGCGGGAGCAGCTTCTGCAGCGACAGCAGCACCACCAGCAGCAACGGGAGCAGCAGCGCTTACGCCGAATTCTGCTTCAAGTGCTTTAACGAGTTCGTTCAATTCGAGAACGGACATTGCTTTTACTTCTTCAATAAGTTTTTGTACATCCATGATTATTAATCTCCTATTTTTTTTATGATAAATTTTTTAATTAGTTAGCCGCTTCTTTTGCCTTTGCAATGGAATCCAAAACATAGACAAACTTGGAAAGAGAAGATTGCAAGCAGCCAAGCATCTTCGCAATAAGCACTTCTTTGGAAGGAATAGCGGAAAGTTCTTTCACACCTGCCTTATCCAAATACTTGTTTTCAAGGTAAGCGCACTTAGGTACGATTTTT
>JAFVXN010000048.1 GCA_017501125.1 Clostridia bacterium | reverse complement strand
GGCGCAACCTGCTTGACGGCAGCCCTCTGCGATGCCTTTTACGACTTCTGCTTCCGCCTCAGGATACAGTCTGCCGCAAGCGTAATAGTCCAAGAAGAACAAAGGTTTCGCGCCTTGGCAAACGATGTCGTTGACGCACATCGCTACCGCGTCGATACCAATCGTGTCGTGCTTTTCCAAAAGGAACGCGTATTTCAGTTTCGTGCCGACGCCGTCCGTGCCTGCAACCAAAACGGGTTCTTCCATCTTTTCGCCTGCGATAGAGAAGAAACCGCCAAAAGAGCCTAAATCACCAATGACGTTTTCGTTGTAGGTGGATTTGACGTGTTTTTTCATCAAATCGACCGCCTTATATCCTCTCGTCACGTCTACGCCGCTGTCTTTGTAAGAAATTGCCATATCTATTCTCCTAAATTTTTTCTTTTTTATCGTAAATGTGCCTTATTTGTTTTCCGAGATTTTCTTAGTGAATCTCGTGTCGTTTGCTACGACGCTAGGCTCTTCCGTAGGGTAATTGCCGTCAAAACACGCCGCACAATACCCCGTACAAGTACCGCCTACGCCCAATTTGAATACGTCCTCTAAAGGCAGATATCCCACCGAATCCGCACCGAAAATACGAGCGATTTCTTCCACCGTATGGTTGCATGCAATCAACGATTCCCTAGAAGAGATATCCGTACCGTAGTAGCAAGGATTGAGGAAGGCAGGCGCAGAAGAACGAATATGAATCTCCAGCGCACCTGCATCGCGAAGCAATTTAACCACTCGTGCACAAGTAGTACCACGAACGATGGAGTCGTCGACAAGCACCACTCTCTTACCGCGCACCGTTTCCGCTACCGGATTGAGTTTTATACGAACCTTATCCTCTCTCGCCGTTTGACCGGGATCAATGAACGTACGACCTATATACTTATTCTTTATAAGACCTATCCCATAGGGAATACCCGACTCAATCGAGTAGCCGATTGCCGCGTCAAGTCCAGAATCGGGAGCGCCGATGACGACGTCTGCCGCTACGGGGTGTGCCTTAGCAAGATACGCGCCTGCGCGTTTTCTCGCCTCGTGCACCGAACAACCGCACAATACGGAGTCAGGACGAGCGGTATATAAATATTCGAATACGCAAAGCCTCTCTTCTGCTTTGTCACAATGATCCTTAATGGAACGAATACCTTCCTTAGTGAAAACGAGAATTTCTCCTTTTTCCACTTCTCTAATCACCGTTGCCCCGACTGCGTTGAGCGCACAGGTCTCACTAGAAACGACGTATTCTCCACTATTACGCTGACCGTAGCACAACGGTTTCATGCCGTGTTCATCTCGAACGGCGATAAGTTTTTGCGGGGACATGACGATCAAGGAGTAAGCACCTTTAAGTTTTTTCATCGCCTTACTTACCGCTTCTTCAATAGAGGCGGAATTGATACGCTCCCTAATGATGACGGCGGAAATAATCTCCGCGTCGTTGCCCGTATGGAAAATAGAGCCTTGCAACTCCATTTCGTTTTTTAACTGCGCACTATTGACGAGTTTCCCGTCCAACGAAATCGCCATCTTACCTTTGCTGTGGTTGACGACGATAGGCTCCGCATTGATACGGTCTTTGGTGGACGACGTACCGTAGCGGACGTTGCCGACTGCCATTTGACCAAGTCCCAACGATTTTAAGACGGGTTTGGTGAACACCTCGCCGACAAGCCCAGAATCTTTATAGGCGTGAAACACACCGTCGTCATTGACGACGATACCACAACTTGCTTGTCCACGGTGTTGCAACGCGTACAACCCGTAATAGATACTGGAAGCAACATTTTCCGTCTCCGTACCAAAAATACCAAGTACTGCCATAGTTTTTCTCCCGTAAACTTATCTTACAATAATTCTTGCAACGCTTTATCGTCCGCGTTGATTTTGTCTTTCATCGCCGTTTTATACGCTTGCAACCCCGCCGCAATTTCAGGGTACTTAATCCCCAAGATTTGCGCCGCCAAAAGCCCTGCGTTTTCACCTGCGTTGACACCCACCGTCGCTACGGGGATCCCTGCCGGCATTTGAACGATAGACAAAAGGCTATCCAACCCGCCCATCATATCCGTCTTGACGGGCAAACCGATAACGGGCAACGTCGTCAGCGCCGCAATGACACCGCCAAGGTGCGCCGCTTTCCCTGCCGCACAAATCAACACTTCCATACCGTTTTGCTTAGCGTTTGCCGCAAACTCGTGTGCTTCGTCAGGCGT
>JAFVXN010000047.1 GCA_017501125.1 Clostridia bacterium | reverse complement strand
TTGGATGAAGATGAATTGAAAGAAATTCCTCCCGTATATTTCCATGGTTGGGAATACGAGGGCAAAC
Source organism: Clostridia bacterium (assembly GCA_017501125.1). GTDB lineage: Bacteria > Bacillota > Clostridia > Christensenellales > Borkfalkiaceae > Scatosoma. The sequence goes on along the minus strand of JAFVXN010000047.1, from coordinate 2,346 downwards.
CCGCTCCTACCTGGTCCAAGATCGGTAAGGACGGCAGATCCCGTGCTTCCAAGTACAGCGCAACGTGGCTCTTCTTCAGCAACACGCAAGTTTACATGTACAGCATCGTATTCGATATGGCTTCCGACAGCAAGACGGAAAAGACGGAAGAATACTTCTACAAAGATATCACCAACTTCTCTACGTCTTCCGACTCCATCGAAGTTACGGCATTCGAAGGCTGCATGAACAGACCTGTTAAGAAGCAAATCGAAGTTACGAGATTCGCACTCATCGTTCCTGGCGACAAGTTCTGGTGCTCCACCAGCAACGTTGCTAACGTAGATGACGCAATCAAAGCAATGAAGCAAAAACTCAGAGAAAAGAAACAGTAACGCGTTACATTTTTAGATGAGTACTCATTGGGGTGGGACTATATGTGTGGCCGTATAGTCTCAACCCCTCTTTTTTTAGGAAACTATGAAAACGAAGAAGAAAAAATACCGCTGCAAAAAGTGCGATAAAGTAGTCAATTTATATCCGCCTGGATCCGCAGCGGCAATTCAATACGAGTTGCCTCCCGAGAGGGAACTCATTCGCCCCAACCTGCATATATGGAGGGTGGTATTATACGTATTGGCGACGCTCGCGTGTGGCTGTGGCCTTTATTTTGGATGCTATTATTTATTTGAGTGGTTGAAAGCAGGTGGCACGTTGCCGTCCGATTTCAATTCTTTTGCGATTGCGCTTACGATTGCGATTGCGGCGGTTTGCCTTTTCGTCATCATCGTGATGAAGCATATCCTTATATGGATGGTACACGCCTATCAGCGCTTTGCCCCCGCGCACGTGCGATTGCGCTGCGTCTATACGCCGAGTTGCTCGGAGTATATGATTTTGTCTATTGAAAAGTACGGCGTGATAAAAGGGGTAATAAAAGGAATCAAACGCTTAAGAAGGTGTGGTCACACGGACGGCGGAGAAGATTATCCTTAATAAAATTGAAAAATCAGAGGCAGGCACTAGCCTGCCTTTTTTAGCACAAAAGCGCGTTTATCAAAAAAAGTCGTCCGCAGAGGCTGGGATTGTTGGACAAAAACACAAAAAGCGATTGACGGGCGCGCGCGGATTATGTATAATATAATTATCTAAGACTTACAAAAGGACAATGGCAAAAATGCGTGTCTATCAAGATATCACGATTTCCCAATTAAAGACGCTGTCGGACGACCAACTCAAAGAGTTGGCTGGCGAAATCCGCGAGACCATCATCACCACCGTATCGAAGAACGGTGGTCATTTGGCGTCCAATCTTGGGATGGTGGAAGCGACGATTGCCCTGCATAGAGTATTTGATTCCCCCAAGGACAAATTCGTCTTTGACGTTGGGCATCAATGTTATGCGCATAAACTTTTGACGGGGCGAGTCGAGGGATTTGAAACCTTGCGTCAGTACGGCGGTACGTCTGGCTTTTGCAACCCGTTTGAAAGCGAACACGACGTGATGTACGAGGGGCATTGTGGTACCTCTCTTTCCGCGGCGTTGGGATTGGCGGAGGCAAATGCAAGACAGGGCAAAAAGGATTACGTCGTGGCGATCGTTGGGGACGGTGCTTTGACCAACGGCATGATTTACGAGGCGCTTAACAATTGCGCTGGCAAGCAGTTGAACTTGATTATCTTGATCAATGACAACGAGATGTCTATTTCGAAGAACGTCGGCGGTTTGCCTACACACATGTCCAAGATCCGTACCAGCCAAGGCTATTTTAATTTTAAACGAAGATTGCAAAAAGGCGTGGGCCTTATCCCTCTGATTGGGAAAGGGCTCAACGCACTGTTTAGAAAAATCAAGTGTGGTTTGAAGAAAATCTTCGTTAAGAACAATTTGTTTGAAGACATGGGCCTTGTCTATTTAGGCCCCGTAGACGGACACGACGTCCGCCGTCTTTCCGTCGTTTTAGGCGAGGCGAAGAAAAAGGGGCGTCCTTGTGTCGTGCATATGTGTACCCAAAAAGGTTGTGGTTATGCGTATGCGGAAGAAAAACCTGAAAACTACCATTCGGTTGCTCCTTTTGAAGTGGATAAGGGGGCTAGTAGCGGCGGTAGTTGTTTCTCGACCTTCGTGGGCGAGTACGTTTGCCAAAAAGCGGATGAGGATAAGAAGATTTGTGCCATTACGGCGGCGATGTGCGACGGCACGGGGTTGACGAAATTCTCGCAACTTCATCCCGATAGATTTTACGACGTAGGTATCGCGGAGGAACACGCCGTTACGTTTGCCGGCGGTTTGTCCGTAGGTGGCGAAAAACCCGTGTTGTTCTTATACTCCACCTTTGCACAGCGTACTTTCGACCAGGTTTTCCA
>JAFVXN010000046.1 GCA_017501125.1 Clostridia bacterium | reverse complement strand
GGAGAGAAGGCGGTTGCGATGGGAACGTATCTCCTACCAAACGGCATCTTTTTAGAGGCGAGGTAGACGAGGATCGTGAGGAATAAGTCGAAGGCGTGTACTTTGGCGTACACAACTGAGACTTGCCACAACGCGACAATGTATCCTACACCACTAACAAAAGTTCGTTGTGTGTAAAAGACGGAGGTGCGAGCAAGACAAGGAGCGCGAGTACCCTTGACGGGAGTGTACTAAAGCGTACACGAGCAAGAGGGCACGGAGCGTGACGCCGTATTGCGAAGTATATACGCCTTTTAAGGCGTTAGGTCGGGTTTGTCGCCGAAGATATCCGACTGCAAATAGGTGTCGGGGATTGCGCCGATGATAACGGACTCGCCCACCAAAATTTGCGTCGTGACGGCGAAATTCTGCGTCTTGGACGGCATCACGATGCTGATGTCCGCTATCACGTTTAAGTAAATGGAGTGCTTGGTGTGGTTGATGCCCACGCTCTCGAAAGTCGAGGAAAAGGCGCACGAAACGCTGGAGACTGGAATGATGCGGAACTGGATTTTGGGTCCCAAGCCCGCAAAAGCCTCTATCCCCGTCAGCGCACCAAGTGGCACGGGGATACCGTTCAAACTGAGATTTTTTAGGTTGGCTTGGGAGATAGACGCCGTGTCGCGGGCGATTTTGTTAATCTTGAGGGCGTTGGCGGCGACGGCTTGGATATTCCCTTGAGCGTCCCTTTCTATCGTCACTAGATCGTCGTATCTTAGTTCGTCCGAGAGGGTGTAATACACGGCGTCGTTGACCGCTACCGTCGTGCACGCGCGCATCGTCGCCTCGCTGATTGAAAATAGGACGCGCGTCACGTTCCGCTGAAAATAGAAAAAGAGCGCCACCCCGACAATCAGCGGCACGAGGAGCAACAGTAGGAGCGCTTTCTTTCCACGCCTACGGCTTTTGCCCTTGCCCCTCTTTATCCCGTCGGGCGTCCACTCTGCATAACGTTTCAACGGGCGCAAAGATGACGGAAAATCTGGCACATCGTATTCGCCGTGCCTTCGCCGTATCGGGAGCAAGCGAGCGCCTCTTTCAGCCCTTCGTCGGCATACGCCTCGTCTATCGCCTCGGGTAGTCCGTCGATATCCTCTTCTAAAAGCACCTTGCAAAGACCGCGTTTTTCAAAATAGCGCGCGTTCTCCAACTGGTCGCCGCGCGTTTGCTTGGCGAGGGGTATCAATACCGTCGGTTTTTTGAGGGCGAGCGCTTCAAAAGTCGCGCCGGCACCTGCGCGCGAAACCACGACGTCCGCCGCCGCGTACAAGTCGCCGATGTTCTCCACGTACTCGAACTGGCGATAGTCTTTGATATTGCTATCCACGACGTTGCCCCTGCCGCATACGTGCAGGACGAAATATTTCGCACACAGAGTGCGGATATGCTTGCGCACGGCGTCGTTGATCGCCACGCTACCGCTACCACCACCCAGTACCAGCAGCACGGGCTTTTTCGTGCCCTCGCAATAATCAGCCTTCGCACCGTGTTTACTCGCCGAAAATAGGCTCTTCCTGATAGGCTGACCGACGTATTCGCCGTTGCGGACTTTTTTCGCCGTCTCGGGAAAGGCGGTGAGTACGGCAGTGCAATTTTTCGCCATCAATTTGTTGGCGAGCCCCAGTGAATAGTCGCTCTCGTGCGTGAGGCAAGGTATACCCATTTTCTTTGCCGCCGTCACGACGGGCAAGGACACGTATCCGCCTTTGGAAAAGACGAGGTCGGGCGAAAAAGCGCGCAACCCTTCCCTCGCCTCCGCTACCGCCTGACGGAATTTGGCAGGGATATTCCAGTTGTTCTTAAACGCTGCAACGCCCGTACCACGGATAAATTTTGGGCAGGAAATCTTGTAATAGGGGATATGCAGGGACGCAACGAGCCCTTTTTCCAGCCCGTCCGTACCCATATAACACACGTCGTATTTGCCCATGCGAAGGACGCATTCTATCAGCGCGATATTGGGTACGACGTGCCCTGCGCTACCCCCACCCACAAACATAATTTTCTTCATACTATCCCCACCTTTTCGTCGTTGTTTCTTCTATATTATAGACGTCGGCTCCTTCGATTATGCCTTTTATCGCAAAGAAAAACGGCGCAAAAGCGCCGTCTTTGATTGGTTCTTGATTAGTTTTTCTTGGTCTTTGACTTAAAAATCAACGCCATCAAAAAGGAAAAGATAACGGCGGCGGATATGCCTGCGCTAGCGGCAGATAGCGCGCCCGTGAACGCGCCAAAAAAGCCCCTCTCCGCCCCTTTCATCGCACCGTTGGCGAGAAGATACCCGAACCCACTGATAGGCACCGTCGCACCTGCCCCTGCAAAGTCAACTAAATATTGATACACTCCCAAACCCTGCAACACGACCCCTGCGAGCATAAATATGACCAAAATTTTGCCTGCCGTAAGGTCGGTGAAATTGATGACCACCTGCGCAATCACGCATATCAATCCCCCGACGACGAACGCCTTTACGAAGGCGAAAATAATCTCTAAAAACTGCGAAAACATCCCGTCCTCCCTCTCTTTATTCTACGCAAACCGTCTCTTTCTATACCCCGTTAAAAATTTATAAATTTTTGCTGGGTTTTTTTCGCAAACCTATTGCTTTATTTTTTTCTTGCGGTATAATAGGAAAGGCGACGTGAAATACCCCCGCAAAAGAGGCATTATGGACGAGAAAATTATCAAGCGATATCCGCTCGGCAACCCCACCAGAAAATGGCGACAAGACAACTTTATCATATCCACCTTTAACGGCATCGCAAAAAATATAGTTAAAGGCTTTCAAATCCTTAAAGAGGCGCATTTTAATCTCGCAGAAATGGGTTGGGTGCCCATAGAGCGCGTGGACGACACTATCCCCGCAGCCGAACGCGTAGGTATCGATATCCTACTGCAAGACTGGCGATATTTCGGCGGATTCCAAGATAGTGTTAACAACGAAATCGTAGACGGGGAAATCGAAAAATGTATCGCTCGCTGTAAGGCAAGCAATCGCGTCCTCGGCTACTACGTCTGGGACGAGCCTTATCATCTCCCCGACCTCCAACGGGCGGCATCTCAAACGGATATTATGGAAAGATTAGACGAAGAAAGGCTACCCTTCTCCGTCGCTTTACCCAGTTATAACGAATTCTATCAATACGGCAACGATATGTACGACGAATACCTCAAAAACTACGTCGAAATTATCAATCCGCCCGTCTTTTCGTTGGATTACTATCCCTTCTATTTCTATAAGCCAAACGACGAAAAACAACTCGACGAGTGTCCTTTATTGAAAGATTTGTTCTTGCTTAGAAAACACTCGTTAGAAAAACATACGCCCATGTGGTTCTATTACCAAGGAAAGGGCAACCCCGACTACGAGCCTATCACCTATGAAAAAATGGCGGTGCAAGCCTATCTTGCCCTTTTACACGGTGCTAAAGCGCTGCAACATTTCAGTGCCATAAACGCGATCTTCGACGATGAAACCGCGGAAAAACTACCTGCCTTTGAGGACACGAAACGCTTTAACGGGGAAGTCGTGCCTTGGGGGAATACCTTGATGGCGCTCACCTCGACGGGCATCTTCCACGACCAAGCGGTACTCGCCAGCGACCCCAAAAAAGCAAACTACACGGAGGATTTTTCGACGAGCGCTCTCTTTGACGGCACCCTTCCAGCACGCATCTCGGTGGGAGAACTCACCGACGGCGAAGGCAACCGATACGTACTTATCCTCAACCGAGACTATCTCGAACGTCGCGCCTTCTCCTTGCCTTTGAAAAACGCCTCGCACGTGTACGAGGTAAGCAAAAAAGACGGGGGACAGGTATTGATTGAACGGGGCGCGACTGCACTTACAGGCGACCTTGCCCCTGGGGAATGCGTTTTTTTGCGACTGCAAGACGCCTCGCAAAAGCCCTATCTCATCCGCTACGAATTGGAAAAATAACAGCGAAAAACGCCAAGAACAAATCGGTAAAGGACAATCAAAATGAAAGTATTATCTATCGGCAACAGTTTTTCTCAAGACGCACATCGCTACATACACCAAGTCGCCAAAAGTTATGGCAAAGAAATCGTCACCGTCAATCTGTATATCCCTGGGTGCTCGTTGGAAAGACACTACGGCAATATGCAGACGGGTGTGGAAGACTATGAAATAGAATTGAACGGACAAAGCACGGGCGAAAAAATCTCCCTTCAAGCGGCTTTGCAAAAAGAGAATTGGGACGTCGTCACCCTTCAACAATGTAGCGCGCTGAGTGGCAGGGTGCCTACGTACGAGCCCTATTGGCAAGCGCTTGCCGATTTCGTGCGTAAAAACTGCCCTGCCGCTAAATTGTACGTCCACCAAACTTGGGTGTACGAAGAAGGCTGCGATATGCTGAAAGGCACCGCTGGTTTCGACAGTGCCGACGAAATGTATTACGCGGTGAGAAACGCCTATAATTTGGCTGCAAGGCGGATAAACGCCGACGAGATGATCCCTTGCGGAAACGGTATGTTCTATATGGAGCGCAAGGGCGTCAAGACGCATAGGGACTTCTACCACGCGTCTTTGGGCGTAGGCAGGTATCTGTTGGCGCTGATCTGGTACGGCACTTTGACGGGGGAAAAGGTGGAAATAAACGACTTTAACGACTTTGACGAGGAGGTCTCCCTTGAAGAAAAGAGAATCGCCGTCGAAGCCGCGCAATACGCCTTAAGTAGCCCTCATTTTTGATAGCGACACAATGATAAGACAAACAAAAAAGACAAGCGTAATCGCTTGTCTTTTTCTTTTATGCTTTGTCAATTTCTTTGAGGAGCAACTCACGCAACACTTGCGGATTGCAGTTGCCTTTGAGTTCCCTCATGCACTTACCGAACAGCGCCATAAACGCCTTTTCCTTGCCACCTTTATAGTCGGCGACCGATTTGGGATCCGCCGCTACGATATCCACCACGACCTTTTCGATAAGGGAGGTGTCGTTGCTGACGATAAAGCCCTTTTCAACGGCAATCTTTTCAGGGTCGGTAGCCCCCGCAAAAATCTCCGCCAAGATGAATTTTGCGTTCGCCCTGCCTACCTTTTCGTCGGCGACGAGGCGAATAAGTTTGCCCAGCGCCCTGCCGTCGATAGACAGCATATCCGCCGTCATTTGGTTCCTGTTGAGAAGGTTTGCACAATCTTTCAAAATCCAGTTTGCCGCGTCTTTTGCCAAGCCACACTCCGCATACGCCGCCTCGAAGACGTCGCAGAACGCCCTGCTTTCCACCAGCGACGTCGCGTCAAAATCGCCAAGCCCAAGTTCGTCCATATATCTGGCTTTTTTGACCTCGGGGAATTCTGGCAAACTATCCTTAATGCGATTGTACCACGTATCGTCGATGACGACGGGCATCACGTTGGGATCGGGGAAATAGCGGTAGTCGCCTGCCGTCTCCTTGGTACGCATCGCAAAGGACTTGCCCTTCTCGTCGTCCCAACGACGGGTCTCTTGGACGAGTTCCTCCGTCTTGTTGACGATGGCGTCGATGTGGCGCGCCGTCTCGTATTCAATCGCGCGTGTGATAGCCGCCAAGGAGTTCATATTCTTCATCTCGGTGCGCACGCCAAGTTTGTCGCTGCCCTTTTCACGGACGGACAGGTTGACGTCGCAACGCATGGAGCCTTGCTCCCATCTGCAATCGGACACCTTCGCAAAACGGAGAAGGGAACGCAATCTTTCGAGGTACGCCACGACCTCTTCCGCCGAAGACAAATCGGGCTGGCTGACTATCTCGACCAAAGGTACGCTGGTACGGTTGTAATCGACCATCGTCAAATCGCGCCAGTCATCGTGGACGAGTTTGCCTGCGTCTTCTTCCATATGGATTTGTTTGATCCGCACGGACTTTTTGCCTTTGGAAGTCTCGATATCCACCCTACCGTTGACACAAATGGGCGCAAACAACTGCGTCGTTTGGTACGCCGCGGGCAGGTCGGGATAATAGTAATTCTTTTTATCGAACGTCGTCTTGCGGTTGATGTGACAGTTCAGCATCATACCTGCCGTCATACCGAGATCAACCACCCTTTTGTTGACGATGGGCAACATACCAGGCATACCACAGCAGGCAGGACAGACGTGTTCGTTGGCTTCCGCGCCGTACTTTGCCGAACAGGCACAGAAAATTTTGGAGTTGGTAGCAAGTTCGCAGTGGACCTCTAAGCCGATGACTACTTCGTATTCCATATTCCCCCTCCTTTACGCAAGTTGCTTGCTAAAAGCAAGCAAAGCGCCGTCTGCAAGCGGCTTACCCAGCCACTGAACGCCTGCGGCTACGACCACGGGAAGACCCGTAATAGAGGCAGGTGCCGTGTATTTGCTTTCCTCGTAGACGCATTCCGTCGCCGAAAGATCCGTCTTGGAACAAGCGGGCAACAACACCGCGTCCACTTTCGTGAACAGTTCGTCGAAATATGCCTTGACGAGACGTCTTACGCGGAGCGCCTTGTCGTACATCTTGTCGTAGTTGTCCGTGGAAAGCACGTGCGAGCCGTACAAAATCGCGGATTTTACCGCCGACCCGAACGTCTCGGAACGGGACCTCACGTAAATCTCCTCGATAGAATGGCAACCCTTGGCACGATAACCGTATTTGACGCCGTCGTAGCGGGAAACGTTGTTGCAAAATTCCGCTGAGGACAAAATCGCCCAAGCCAGTTTTGCCTGCGACAAAACGCCGCCGTCCACCTCGATAATCTCCGCGCCTTGCGCCTTTGCCTTTTCAATCGCCGCGTCTACTTTTGCCGTCATCTCTGCGGAAAGGTTCGCCGTAAAGTCTTTGACGACGGCTATCTTCTTAATAGTGCCTGCGTCTAAAGCCGCCGCGCAAACCTCTTGAGGGAGGCTAGTGCCGTCCTTGTCGTCGTGCCCTGCGATTACGCCCAGCACTTCTTTCGCCTCGTCGGCGCCGTCCGCCATTACCCCGACGGTATCGCCCGAGCAAGCGACGGGAATTAACCCGAATCTGGACACGGTCCCGTAGGTGGGTTTCACAAAAACCTTGCCCGTGAGCGCCGCCGTACGCCTATACGCACCGTTCGCGTCCAAGCCAACGACCGCCTTAATCTCCTTTTCGTCCAAAGCCGTCGCCGCTGAATCTGCGAGCATACCGAGCGCAAATTCGCTGACCGCTACCTTGCCGAGAATCTCATAGTCCTCGCTAAGTTTTTCTGCAACGGTTGCGTCAAAGAGAGAGGTATAGCCCTCCAGCATCTTAGACCCAGCCGTCGTGGGCGAGTCTTTCGTCAAAATCATATCGTCGAGCGCGATTGCGTCCTTCGTAAAGGTCGGCTCTTTTTTCGTCGTATACGTCATACTTTTGCCTCCCCTTTTATTCTATCAGCCTAGGCACTTCCCAGTACCCGTCTTCTGCCTCGGGGGCGCCTTTTTGCAAATCCTCTCTCGTGAAAGGTTGACTGCTAACGTCCTCACGAAGCACGTTCTCGAGAGGCATGACGTGGACCATGGGCTCCACCCCGTCCGTATCTACCGCCGAAAACGTCGCGAAATCTTTTTCCGTCGCCGCAAAGTACCCCGCCGCCACTGCTTTTTCTTCATCCGTCAGCGACAACTGGTTTACCTTTTCCAGCATATCCAAAAGGTCTTCCATCCTTTTTCTCCTTTAATCTCTCACTTTGATATGTGCTTCCCTAAGTTGCATCTCCGTCACTTCGCCAGGCGCGCTCATCATAAGATCTTGCGCGTTGGAGTTGAGCGGGAAGGCGATGACGTCTCTAATCGTCTCCTCTTCGGCAATGAGCATAACCATTCTGTCTACGCCAGGCGCCATACCCGCGTGAGGGGGAGCACCGTAGGAGAACGCCGTATACAAAGCGCCGAATTTCGCCTTCAATTCTTCCTCGCCATAGCCTGCGATAGCAAAAGCCTTTCTCATGATATCGGGGTTGTGATTACGCACCGCGCCAGAGGACAATTCTACGCCGTTGCAGACGATATCGTACTGGTATGCGTAGATGTCGAGGGGGTCTTTGTTGAGGAGCGCGTCCATACCGCCTTGGGGCATAGAGAAGGGATTGTGCGTAAAGTCAATCTTGCCTGCCTCCTCGTTGTATTCGTACATCGGGAAATCGACGATAAAGCAGAATTCAAACCTGTCTTTGTCGATAAGGTCGAGCGTTTCGCCCAGCCACGTACGGATACTGCCAGCCAGTTTGTTGACTACGGCGGGCACGTCGCTGATAAAGAAGAGGGAATCCCCTTCCTTAATTCCACACGTTTCGCAAAGTTCCGCCTTTTGTTCTTCGGTGAGGAATTTTGCAATCGGGCCTTTGAACTCGCCGCCTTCCAACGTGATGTATCCGCAACCGAATTTCATACCGATACTTCTCGAATACGCGTCGATTGCCTTTTCGAAGGCT
>JAFVXN010000007.1 GCA_017501125.1 Clostridia bacterium | reverse complement strand
CGTCAAATCGACCTTTTGCGTCTTCAAATAAAAATCGTGATGCTCTACGAGCGTTTGATAGGTGCCGCCGCCGACGACGCCGAGCCCTAAAATCGCTACGCCTACTTTCTTTGCCATATCTATTCTCCTCAAAGTAAGTTCCCTTACCGTTTTTCCTTATTTTTCTTCGTCGTTCAAGCGGTACAGATAGTTGAGCCCTTTCAGGGTAAGCAACTTATCCACCGCGTCAATGCAACCAATTTCCTTGGCGATGACCGTACTAAATCCCCCCGTCGCAACGGTGAACACGTCCTCTCTACCAAGTTCCTTTTTGATTTTCTTGACGATATATTCCACGAGCCCTGCAAAGCCGAAAACGATCCCTGCTTGCATATTCGTCACCGTGTTCTTTGCGATGACGCTCTTGGGGGCTTCAATCTCCACGCGAGGGAGTTTTGCCGTGCCGTTGACCAGCGAATCGAGCGAGCCCTTAATCCCCGGCGCGATGACGCCACCGACGAACTCGTGTTTGTCGCTAATGACGTTGAACGTGGTAGCAGTACCGAAGTCAATGACGACCATGGGTACCCCTTTTTTGCCATATTCTACGATCGCAGATACGCAATTGACGATGCGATCCGCCCCTACTTCGCGCGCGTCGTCGCAACGGATACTCAAGCCCGATTTCAGCCCAGGGGCGATATGCTTGGGGGCAACGCCTAAATACAACTGACACATCTTGTCAATCGTGTAATCAAGAGAAGGGACGACGGAAGATACGATACCCCCTTTAATGTCCTCTACCGCTACCCCTTTGGTAGACAACATACCGGTAAGCGAAGTGCCGTATTCGTCCGAAGTGCGCTTATGATCCGTCTCCACGCGGAAAGAAAACTTGAGTTCTTCCCCGTCGTAGATAGCGTACTTAATATTGGTATTGCCGATATCGATACAAATAATCATTTTTGCTCTTCCTCCGCAGGCGACGCCTCCGTCGCAGAAGGGGTTCCCTCCGTCGATTCGTCCGCCACTTTCGGTTGCGCCACGACGTTTTTCCTGAGCCCTAATTGTTTACCAATAATCCCTACTACGCGATGAATCATAGGCGAAAGGAGCAAATTGATGCCCAACTCGACCAAGAAATTGACGCCTGCAACGCCTATAATCAAATAGTACAAAATAGAATCGCCGCTAAAACCCGTGATGGTCGGATTGCTCATAATGGCGTCTTGCAAGAAACAAAGTGCACCAAGGATAAACAAGCCCGTATTCATAATAGGCGCAAGAGCGGAAGCCACGATAACGCCTACCCATTTATTCTTTTTACTAATCCATTGATAGACGAATCCCGGCACGACACCGGCAGCCGTCCCCTTTACAAGACAAAGCAGCACCGTCCAAACGGGTTGCTCTTGCAACATCAACAGCGTAAAAGTATCCACCCCGGAAAGGCCTTGGATCAAAACGATTACGCCAAAGGCAAAGCCTATAATACCACCCGATATAGGGCCGTATAATAACGCCGCCAACACGATAGGCACTAACACGAAACTTAAAGAAGTAGCGCCAATCTTAAAATAGGAGCCAAACAATTGCAATACGATT
>JAFVXN010000045.1 GCA_017501125.1 Clostridia bacterium | reverse complement strand
GAGGCTCGAACTCCACGTCCAGCGTTTCGTCCTCCTCCTTTTCCACCTGCACCTCGACGACTTCGCCGTCCTTCCCCTTGACCGTCATGGAAAAAGAGGTAGCCGAAAGGATATAGGCGTAGTCCAACTCGTCTATACATTCCTGCCCGTCGAACGCGAGGATTTCGTCTCCCTTTTCAAGCCCGAGATAATACCCGAGCCCCTTTTTTCGTACCTTGGCTATCTTTAACATACTATCTTGGTTATTCGTTTTCCGTCTCTAAAAACACGCCCTCTTCGCCGTCCGTTTCTTGGAATTTTACAAAGACTTTTTCGTGCGACGAAGTGGGTAAATTCTTGCCGATGAAATCGGCGCGGAAAGGCAATTCCCTATGCCCTCTGTCCACGATCTCAAGGAGTTGAATCTTCGCCGCGCGACCCATCTTGCTACCGTGTGCAAACAGGGCGGATATCGCCGCGCGCACCGTCCTGCCCGTGTACAAGACGTCGTCGCAAAGAATCACCGTCTTCCCTTCGATAGAAAAATCTATCTCCGAGCCGATGAGTTCCGCGTCGCAGGTCAAGATATCGTCGCGATAGAGCGTGACGTCCAAGATCCCGAGAGGCAAGGTCACCCCTTCACTCTCTTGCAAGCATTTTTGGATACGCTTTGCCACCAACACGCCACGCGTGCGCACACCGAGCAAAACGACGTCGGCTAAGTTTTCGTTGCGCTCCGCTATCTCGTGTGAAAGCCTTTTTAACGCTTTTTCGAGCGCGGTTGCGTTGAGTATCTCTTTCATATCTCCACCTCCACGGCGTATTTTTTCGTCAGTTTACTAAGTATTTCTTCAAAAGTCTTGGGCAGGGGCGCGTGGAAAGTCATCTCCTCGCCCGTGCGCGGGTGCGCAAAGATAAGCGTGTGCGCGTGCAACAGTTGCCCGTCCTCGACGGATAGTTTTTGTTTCTTAAATCCGTACACGGGATCCCCCACGACGGGGTGACCCATATGCTTTGCGTGGACGCGGATTTGGTGCGTTCGACCCGTCTGCAAGATAAATCGGCACAGGGTAAAATCTCCGCCGAAACGGCACACCACCTCGTAATCGGTGACGGCAATCTTTCCTTCCCCGTCCCTGACCACCGCCATCTGTTTTCGCTCCGTCTTGTGACGGGCTATATCCGTGACGATGCGTCCGCTATCCTCTTTGACGTTGCCTTCCAGCAGTGCGTAATATATCCTATGGCAGGTCTTTTCAGCGATTTGTTTTGCCAGCGACAGGTGTGCGGCGTCGTTCTTCGCCACGACCAGCAATCCCGTTGTGTCCTTGTCAATCCTATGCACGATACCAGGACGGAGTACCCCGCCGATACCGCTGAGGCTGTCCAACGCATACAGGAGCGCGTTGACGAGCGTCCCCTCCTCGTTGCCACTGCCTGCGTGCACCGCCATACCTTTCGCCTTGTTGACGACGGCAAGGTCGGCATCTTGATAGATAACGTCCAAAGGAATATTTTCAGGGTGAGCGTCCATCGCTACGGGCAGGGGTACCTCCAAGACGACCTCTTGTCCCGCCTTGACGATATCGCCGCATTTTTTCGCGACCGTACCGCCCACTTGCACCCGTCCGTCCTCTATGAGTTTTTTGATGCGGGAACGGGTAAATTCCTCCGTTTGCTCGCTCAAAAACAAGTCTAGACGCTTGCCCCCTTCCTCGGCTATATATAGCCTTTTATCCGCGCTCATACCTCCTCCTCTTCGGGTAGGGAAGGAGGCTCCTCCGCCTCTTGTTCTACGCTCGTTTTTGCGTCTTGTTCCGTCTGCGCCCCATCTTTTTGCTCTTTTTTCGCCTTTTCTTTGGCTTCGTGTTCCTCAGCGAGGGCTTTGAATTTCCCCATAGGGAAAAAGGCGTCACGGTCGAAGAACAGGAAAGCGACGATTAGTACGATAGCGCCGATAACGATGAAAAAGTCGGCAAAATTGCACACGGCGAGTCCGAACGCGCTAAGGTCGACCATATCGCGGACGCCGTCTTGGAAACCCGTCGCCGTGGCGGGGTTCCATACCTGATAGTACAGTCTATCAATTAAGTTCCCCACGCCGCCGCTAAAAATCATCACGAGTGCCACGCGCACGACCGTGCGACGCTTGTCAACGAAGAAAAAGAGCACCGCTATCCCGACCATCAGCACCGCCGTGCCGATGATAATGGCAAGTTTCAAGGCGGGCGAAGCGTCGTGCGCCACCCCGAAAGCAATCCCCCTGTTATAACTCATTGTCAGGTTGATAAGCCCTGGGATTACGGGCACTTGGTCAGGAGCGTCGGGGCTGGAAAAATACGCGTCCGCCGCCACCTTCGTAATCTGGTCTATCGCCAGCAAAAGCACGAAGAGTACGACACCCCAAAAGGTGGAACTCTTCAATACCGCTAAGACCTTTTCCTTCTTAGACATGCAACTCTCCTTCGTTGAGTTTTTCTTCAAAGCGTTCGGCAATCATCGCGACCTTCAAGTCAAGCAAATGCTGCGACAAATCCACCTTGTAGGTCTGCGGCATATCGAGGCGCAAATATTCTCCCCAGAAGGAATTCAACCGTTCCTTTGAATACGCCTGAATTTCCATAAGCGTAGGGAATTCGTATACCACCTTCCCCTTTTCGATAATGGCATGCTGCAACTCTTCTGCGCGGAAATTGCGAACCGTGAATTTTTTCCATCTGTCCACGGGGTGGAAGATGGTGAGCGGTTGCGTCTCGTCGATGACGTCCTCTCTCGTCGTGAGAAGGTCGGCAAGCGCTTTACCGCCGTCGTTGTCGTACAACCTATACAAACGCTTGAACGAAGGATTGGTAATCTTCTCCGTCGTGTTGGACAGTTTTATTTTGGGGATGAGATTCCCCTTTTCGTCCATCATAGCAGACATCTTATACACGCCGCCGAGCGAAGGCATGGACTCCGACGTAATCAACCTCGTGCCAACCCCCCAGCAATCAATGCGCGCCCCCTCGTGCCTAAGTGCCGTAATCGCGTGTTCCTCTAAGTCTCCCGAAGCGCAAATGACCGCGTCCATAAATCCTTCGTCGTCCAAAATCTTTCTCACCTGTTTGGACAAAGAGGCGTAGAGCCGCTGTCAAGGCGCACCCCCTTGGGTCTATGTCCTGCCGCACTCAATTCCTTGAACACCTTGATGGCGTTGGGCATACCGCTATTCAACGTGTCGTAGGTATCGACGAGGAGCAAACAGTTGTCGGGAAAGACGTCGGCATAGGCACGGAAAGCGGCGTACTCCGACTCATAACTCATAACCCAACTGTGCGCCATCGTACCCGATACGGGCACGCCGAATTTTTTCGCCGCGTATACGTTGGAGGTAGAGGCGCAACCGCCGATAATCGCAGCCCTCGCCCCGTAGATACCTGCGTCGGGACCCTGCGCCCTACGCAACCCGAACTCCATCACCGTTCCGTCGCCTGCCGCACGGCAAATCTTCGCCGCTTTGGTCGCAATAAGCGTCTGGTGATTGACGATATTCAGGAGCGCCGACTCGGCAAACATTGCCTGCAAAACGGGCGCCTTTATCGTCAAAATCGGCTCGCTGGGAAAGACGGGTTCCCCCTCTTTTACCGCGTACAAATCGCCCGTAAAGCGCATCGTTTTCAAATACGCCAGATACTCCTCGTCGAAAAGGTCCAGACCGCGGAGATAATCGATATCTTCCTCGTCAAAACGCCAGCCAAGAAGATACTCTACCGCCTGTTCGAGCCCTGCGGCAATCGAATAGGTGATCTGCTTATTGCGGCGGAAGAAAAGATCGAAGACGACTACTTGTTCGTGCTTATTCTTTTTGAACAAGCCGTAGCCCATCGTAAGTTGATAAAGATCGGTCATCAAAGTCAAATTTCTCATTGTTTTTTCTCCTTCTTAGGCTTTTCTTTATAATTTTCGGGATGCTTTTTGCACATCATATTGATTTTGGAAAAATACGCCTCGTCGTCCTTGCCGTCTTTGATATACTGCACGATACCACTCGCTTCGCCCGTCGCCGAGCCGAACAGTTTTCCTTCCTTTTTCTTGTTGTTAATCAAAAGATAGGTCAGTAGCGCTAAACCGCCCACCAGCAACACGATGGAAAATACGAGAGACCAAGGCACGTCCCCAGCACTCAGGATAAAGTCTTTCATGCGAAGGGGCTCCATAATCGTACGGATAAGCCCGTAGCCGATAAAGTAGAGCGCCGTGTTGATGCCGTTGGGTTTTTTATCGTTGAGCCAGCCGTTGACGAAGAGCGCCGCCGCCAAACACATATTGAAGGCACTCTCGTAAAAGAAGAAGGCGTAGTGCCATTTTTCGCCGATTTGGACCGCCATAGGGAACCATTGCAACGCAGGGTCAAGCACCTCCAGCCCGTACACCTCGCCGTTGACGAAATTCCCCCATCTGCCTACCGCCTGTGCAAAGACGAGACCTACGACGATGCAATCGCCCACGCGCAAAAAGTTGACTTTCTTCAACGCGCTGACCCCTGCCACCGCCGCCGTACCGCCGATGATACCGCCGATAATGGACAAGCCGCCGCGACTAATCGACTCGAAGGAGAACCACTCCTGTATAGGCACGCCGCCCGTGATACAATAAAACAGCCTCGTGGTCACGAGTGCGACGGGCAACCCCACGCAAAAATAGGTGAGCGCCAAGTCGATGGAAATATTCCTGCGTTTGAAAAGGAGAGCGATGATTACGAACGCCGCAATCATACCGCAAAGGATAATCGTTGCGTAATAAGTAATCGCCACCTCGGGGATTCCAAACAAATGAAAATGAGGGACTATAGGACAATTATCCGTACAATTCACGTCTGCACCTCCTAAGTGTATTTTATCTTAAAAAATTTTATTTTTTAGGATAAAGCCGTACTATTATACCACAAAAAAGAAAAACCGTCAAGGTGCACCCCGACGGTTTTTTGCATTTTTATAGGATTTTTATATTCAAAGGCTTGATTTTTACGAGCGCAGGCAAGGTAATAAACAGCAGAGCGTAATTGCCAAGGCTTACCCACAACTGCCCTTTGAGGATATAACGCGAGACGAAATACGTCCAGTAAGGCACTTTGCAGCCGTTGTATATGACCCAAAACGCCGTCGTGTTAATCGCCACCGAACAGATTGCAAAAGTAAGCGCCGCTGCAATCGTCGCCCTAACGAAGATGGACGCCAGCCCCTTTAGCGGCAAAGGCATCACGCCGAACACCACCCCGCCGATAAAAGCGGTCAGCCCCATCGCCAGCCCGATAAAGGGATAGTACGCGTTGCCGCCGCTGTTGGCTAAAAAGCCGACGAGATCCCCCAAAAATCCTGCCGTAAAACCGAACGCGGGCCCGACGATAATCCCTGCGAGCAGGCTAAAATAGGTGGTGAGCGAAATTTGGATAATGCCGGCGGGTATCTTCCCCTCCAAGGTATTGACGATGGCAAGAAGGGCGACGCATACGCCGATATAGGCGCACTTTTTCGCCAGCGATTTCCCTTCCAGCGTGTCCGAAAAAAGCAACTTTCTCCAAAAGGAGCGCTTCGCATCTTTTTTAGGGGTAGCCGCAGAATCGCTTTGTTGGGCTTCATTTTCCACCGATTGCGGTGCCTGCCCTTCGTCTTGCACCTTTTCTTCTTGATTTTCTTGCATAATAAAAACCTCCCGATTGAGAGGTCCACGGACGACGTGAGGAAAAATTGAACACAACCCTGCCCCACTCCTTTTGTCAGCGGACGCGCCCCTGCATCGCAGAAAAACGCAATCGCAACTACGTCTTTCTTTCGTCCACCGACAACGTCCCGTTCGGTGTCACTTCACGCGCAAAGGCTACTCTTGATAGGTATTATACACCTTTTACTTGCCTTTGGCAAGGGGTTTTGCATACTTTTTTGATAAAGGCACATTCTTTTTTTATGGCTATTATCTTTATCAGGACGATCGTCGTCTTTATCGCCCTGCTTCTTATCATGCGGCTGATGGGAAAACGGCAAATCGGCGAAATGCAACCGTACGAACTGGTCATCACGCTGATTATCGCCGACCTTGCCTGTATCCCGATGGAGGACCCGTCCACTCCCCTTTTTTACGGCATCGTCGCCATCTTAACCGTCTACTTTTTACACCAGACGGTATGCCTTATCGACCTGACCGTCTCCTCGGCAAGAAAGTTCCTTAGTGGGAGCCCTAGCATCGTCATCAACAAGAACGGCATAGACGACACGCAACTGAAAAAGAACAACTTGGACGTATCCGACCTCATCGAAAGCCTGCGCACGGCGGGATACTTTTCTCTCGACTCCGTCGAGTACGCCTTGTACGAGGCAGGCGGTTCCTTTTCCGCCCTGCCCAAAGCAGGCTACGAACAAAGGCAGAATTCCTTGCCCGTCGTGATTGTAAGCGGTGGCAAATTCGACAAGAAGAACGTCGCCTTGACGGGCAAAGACGAGGCGTATTTTCGCTCCGTCCTGTCCGACCACGGGTGCAACAACCTCAAAAAAGTGCTGGTGATGACGGTGGACGGCGAAGGCAAAGGGTACCTGCAACAGCGAGGTAAAAAATACGAAGTATTTTCACTGGGTTGGGAGGGGCTTTGGTAATGATACGCACGATCGCCAGCATCATTATTTCGCTCGCGCTACTAATCGGCGTGAGCGTCGCGGAAAACGCCTTTCTACAAAAGAATTTTGCGCTGATAGAGGAGACGATTGAGACGCTGTACGAAAAGACGGAGGACGGCGTCGCCACCCACGAGGACGGCGAGGCGGTGGAGATTTTTTGGCAGAATCATAAAAAGAAAATGCACTTTCTCTTGCCCCACGTCGCCGTGCAACAGATTGATTTTGAACTCAACGAGGCGCTCGGCTATCTTTATCAGGGCAACTTTCAAGACGCCCTGCCCAAGATGGAGGTCCTCCTCCAAATCACGGAAGTCATCCGCCAAAACTTTACCCTACTGTGGGGCAACGTCTTTTAGTGCATAGTTATGCACGGTGATATGCCTTGCGGCGTGATATTTCGGCACCCGCCGAAGTGATATCCGTCTTCGACGGGTGAGATTTTGCCTTACGGCAAAGCCACGGCTGTATTTTTATATAAAAAAGCCTACCTTTTAGGTAGGCTTTAATTGTTGTTGATGAATTGTATTATTCCGCAACACTTAGTTTGACGATTCTCGTAGCGGGGCTTGAAGACGCAGATACGCTTTTTACTACGCCAAGCCGTAGATGTGCACGATATCCACCGTCGCGTTGATGATATTATGTAAAAACTTCTTGACCGCACCAGAGGTTGCGTTGTCTACGAAGATGCTTTCGTTGGTGTTCATCATCGTGGCAATCGCGTTGAAATTTTTATAGACGACTTGCATCGCCTCGTCGACGGCGACGTATTCCTCTTCCTTGCTGCCGTGCTGAATCGCGTACATCTCGTCCACCGTATCGTTCATCTTACGCAAAATCTGCGTATCGCCCGTGCGAAGGACGTCCACCGTCTCGTGATTGAGGTCGCTGAGTAGTTGCAAAAAACGCTGTAATTTTTCGTTCCCTTCTAAGTTCGCCGACATTAGAGTTTTACCCCGTTCTTTTTCAAGAGTTCTTTCGCCGACTCCACGCTGTCGACGCCCGTTTTGTTCTTAATCGGTGCGAATTCCTTTTCCCTTTCCACCTCGAAAGGCAATACGCTTTCCATAAGTTTAATGAGGTCGACGGCAAGCGTCTCGAATTTTTTACCGTTCTCCACGTCGGGTTTGGAAGGCACGCCGTCCTCGTCCACGCGTTCAATCTTTTTCTTGACGATGTGGATGGGGATTTTCTTGTCGACGATTTCTTCCAACTTGGAAAGCCTAAACAAATAATTCAAGATAACGCCGTAGCAATACGCAAGGTCGCCTTTGGCGTCTTGTTGATTCGCCATCTCGTCCGTGAGTTCGTAGTATTCCACGATGTCGGGCATCTCGCCGTCTTTACAGAGCACGCCCACCTTTTCGTAAGGATCGTTCTTGCATACGACCTTTGCGCCACAATTAACGCCGCTGTCAATCGTCGCACCTACGAAGACGGGGTCTGCGATACGCTGCAATACGTTGTCCACCGCGTAAATATTCAGCCACTCGATACCGCGTGCGTGCAAGTCCTCGCCGAGCCCTGCGCGCATCATCGAAGAGAACCAACCGCCGTTGCCGTTGGGAGAGAGCGCAGGCGTATCCATACGTTCCAGATAGATTTTGCCGTCGAAGTCCACGGCAGGCGCCATGTCCTGTTTGAAGAACTTAATCTCCGTCGCAGGATAGCCAAAATAGTCGTTTTTCGCCCAGAAAGAGGTCGTTTCTTCGTGGTTTTTGTCGCTGGTCATTACGTACACGGGTACCGTCTTGCCACACTTTGCCACCACCTCTTTAAGGTTTTCCATCTGTTGTTCGAAGATGTATAAGTCGCGCGTTTCGCCGATATTGTAGCAACCTTTGGGTCCGTCTACGCCAAGGCGCGTACCCATACCGCCGGCAAGCAACACCGCCGCCACTTTTCCCTCTTGTATCGCCTTGACGCCTATCTCTTCAAAGCGTGCCTTTTCCTTGGCGATATCGGCGAGTTTTAACCCGTCGATAGGACGGATATCCTTCTTTTGCGCCGCAGCACCACCGCCAGCGAGCGCGTCTTCGAAAGACCAGTCAATGCTCTCTATCCCTTGGAGAAGACGAGCCTTACCCGCCTCGTCCAACCTGTCGTAAAAACGCAACAACTGCGTTTGATTATGTTTTTTCAACAATTCGTTTGCTTGCTCGTAGGTCATTTTCAATTCCTCTTTGCGTTATTTTAAGGCATAGCCTTTTACTATTATACCAAAATAAAAGGAAGGTTGCAAGGTTTTCTGGCAATTTTTTCAAGAAACCTTTACAACTCCCCCGTTTTGCGGTATAATACGGATATGAATTTGTTTACGAAATTTTTAAGGGTGACGGAGCCGAAACGCGCGAGGATATGCGGCGTCCGCTTTCCCTATCTCACCAAATTAAAGGGCGTGCGTAAGGAGGACAGGCAGGAGTGGCTACGTCAAAGCCAAGACGGAGACAGGTTGCAATTCGTCCACACGCCTGATACGGACGACCCCTTACTCGTCTATGCGTACAGCATCGAACTCAACTGCCTACTCGGCGTGCTGGACGAGGTTTTAAGCGAAAAACTCGTCTATATCTTCGGCAAAGGCTTTGCCGTCGACGGGGAAATTCTGGCGGTGACGGGCGACAAAGTCTTGGGCTGCAACGTCGCTATCTACGACACGAGAAAATTCGTCCTCGAAGAGATGGACGATACGGAAAAAGAAGAGAACTAAAAAGGACTTGCTACGCAAGCCCTTTTTTTATAGTCTTGACCGCACGTAGGAAAGCGCCTTTTGCAAGGGCAAAAATCCCACCGAAACCGTCACCGCCGTGCAGATTATCTGCGGCAACGTAAACGTCCACGAAGCGGTGAAATAAATCTGCAACGCCCTGCCCTTAAACCCCAGCAATAGGATATTGATGAGGATATCCAAAAAGTTGAAGGCAAGGGTGCACGCACAGGCAATCAGCACGATAAATACGAGACGCCGCAACTCCTTCCCCCGCCACGCTTTTCCCAAGAGAGCAAAGGTCAGGCATAAGAGGTTGAAGTAGATAAGATACAGCAAAAGTACGGTGGGCTGGAACCCGAAAACGAACTGCCTAATCAGCGAAAACACCGTCGCACAAAGGCAACCGCGCGCCACGCCGAAAACGTAGGCAAAGCACGTGAGTAGCAGCGTCACCAACTCCACCCCAGGCACCGCCGACAATAAAAATTGGCTGCCTATTAATAGCGCGGTATACACCGCCACGTACGCTAGGTCTTTGGCTTGTCTAAACATCTCAGCCGACGTAATGCCAAACGTACGTTTCGCCTACGGCGACGGGCAAGAGCGCATGCCCTAAACTAGAGAAAAAATACGTCTCCTCTTGGTAGGTAAAGTTGTAGGCAGGATACCCCATATCGAATTCCTCGTCCGTCGTATACAGCCCCCACCAACCGCTACCGCTCGCCGCATAGCCGTCGACGGAAAGAATCATGCCCGTCCCGTCTTCTTCAAAGGCAATCTCACCATCCGCCTGCATCTTCGTCATCGCATCTTTCAGGGTCGCCCCTTCGTCTGCGGAATCAATACGAATCATCAACAATCCCGCCTCGCGATGGACGACGGTGCCGTCCGCTTGTTTTTGCGGTGCCG
>JAFVXN010000044.1 GCA_017501125.1 Clostridia bacterium | reverse complement strand
TTTGGTGGCGAGGAACAACGAAGTCAGCGGTCAAAAGAAGGCAAAGACGGGGGACAAAGCAGGGGTGACGAGGGACGTTCGTTGGCTTAGATGCGACGGGTTCGATTTGCTCGATACGCCTGGGACGATGCCCCCTTCTTTCGATAGCCAGTATCACGCAAGGCACCTTGCCTTTATCGGTAGCGTCAACGACGATATCCTCGATATGGACGACGTCGCTTTGGAGTTGCTCGGCGAGTTGGCGGAAAAATATCCGCAATATTTGACGGAGCGCTACGGCATCACGGATTTTAGTGAAAAACTCGGTATGTACGAGGCGCTGTGCAAGCGTAGAGGTTTTATTCTTCGCGGCGGAGAATTCGACTACGAGCGAGGCGCGAAAGCGTTGATGGACGATTTTAGAAAGGGCAGGGTCGGCAAGGTCTGTCTGGAGAGTGCAAAAGACTACGAATCTTGGAGTTTTTGAGATGAAGAAGGAAAAGGAGCAGGTAGACAAATTGCGCTACGAGCGCGCTTTGCAAGAAAAGGGCTACGCGTATATCGCAGGTGTGGACGAAGTGGGTAGAGGCCCTCTGGCAGGACCCGTCGTTTGTGCTGCGGTAATTATGCCCTTGGGCGCGGAGGATATTATCGACGGCGTAGACGACAGCAAAAAACTGTCCGAGAAAAAACGGACGGCGTTAGCGGCGAAAATCAAAGAAAAGGCGCTGTGGTATACCATCGTCGAGGTGGACGAAAAGCGAATCGACGAGATTAACATCTTAGAGGCGACGAAAGAGGGGATGAAAGAGGCGTTGCTCGCCTTGCCGCAAGCCCCCGATTTCGTCTTGACTGACGGCAATATGACGCTGGATATTCCCTTTAAGCAAAAGAGTATCGTCTCGGGCGACGCTCTCTCGTATAGCATCGGTGCGGCGAGCATTTTGGCGAAAGTCTATCGGGATAACTTGATGGACGACTACGCAAAGACTTACCCCATGTACGCTTTTGAGAAGAATAAAGGGTATGGCACGGCGGTACATATCGCGGCAATTAAGGAGTACGGATTATGTCCCATTCACCGCAGGACCTTCACAAAAAAATTCTAGGCAAAAGGGGCGAGGCGCTCGCGGAGAAGTACCTAAAAAAACAGGGCTTTTCCCTGATAAAGCGCAATTACGAGACTCCTTTCGGCGAGGCGGACTTAATCGTTAAAAAGGGAGAAGAGGTCGTCTTCGTCGAGGTGAAGACCCGCTCAGGCGACGGCTACGGTAGCCCCGCGGAAGGGGTGACGAAAGCCAAGCAAGCGCGATATAAGAAGATAGCCGCTTATTATATAAGCGGGTTGGAGGAAGAGGTAGCGGTACGCTTTGACGTCGTCGAGGTTTTTGACGGCGGCAGGGTGGAACATATCGAAGACGCCTTTTGAACGACCCTGCACGACCTAAGAAAGGGAGAAGGGTCGCCCTTTTCTTTTTTGCGATAAAAGGGCTAATTTTTATATTCTTACACAAACTAATCATGCGGATGAAAAGTTTGTGAAAAAATCCGCGGTTATATAATAAATCTCTTGACAGTATCCCTGTTTCTCCTTTATAATTGTTTACGACTAAACAAATTTTTAGGCGATTGCCGAAAGGAGGGATACAGTGAAAAACGAGAAGGATTATTTAAGACGTATTTTTCTTTTGTCTAAGAAAGTGGAAGAAATTATGCAGACGGATAAGTCGACGCCGTTCAACACGACGGAATTGCGCCTGATGAAGGAGTTGCTGATTGCGAGGTTGGAAGGGACGAGATTGATTTCGACACAAATTGCAAAAAGGCTCGGTGTGACGCGTTCTTCCGTGTCGCAGATGGTGAATAAACTGGAAGCGCAAGGTATCGTGCGCCGTCAGGCGGACGAAGTGGATAGAAAGATTGCCTATATTCTGATGACGGAAGAAGCGGAGCAGATGTGTAAAGCGGAACTTAGTAAGTGGAATATGGGAGTCGAGAAGATCGTGACGAAATTCGGGGAAGAGAAGATGGAGCAGTTGCTCGTTATGATGGACGAATTTGCGGACGTCGCGAAATCTATAAAAGACATAGGTAAGTAAGTATGTTAAAACTCAAAGGGATAAAAAAGGTATACAAGACCTCTGACAACGAAGTTCACGCCCTCAAAGGGGTGGATTTGAATTTTAGAAAGAACGAGTTCGTCTCCGTGCTCGGCCCTTCGGGCTGTGGCAAGACGACCCTGCTCAATATTATCGGCGGTTTGGACCATTATACGGACGGCGACCTGGTTATCAAAGGGGTGTCGACGAAGAACTATACGGATAAGGAGTGGGACGTATACCGCAACCACCGTATCGGGTTCGTCTTTCAAAGTTATAATTTGATTCCTCACCAGAGCGTACTCGGCAACGTGGAACTTGCCCTGACGATAGCAGGCGTGTCCAAAAAGGAACGTCGTCAGCGCGCGATTGACGCGCTCAAACGGGTGGGGTTGGAAAAGGAATTGAAAAAGAGACCCAACCAGTTGTCGGGCGGTCAGATGCAACGCGTTGCGATAGCGCGTGCCTTGGTCAACAACCCCGAAATTTTGCTTGCGGACGAACCGACGGGTGCACTCGATACGACGACGAGCGTGCAGATTATGGACCTTATCCGTGAGATATCGGGAGATAGACTAGTTATCATGGTCACGCACAATCCCGAACTTGCAGAGCAATATTCTTCCCGTATCATCCGTCTGCAAGACGGGCTGGTGGTGGCGGATAGCAACCCTTACAAAGGGGAGAGCAAGCGCGAGAAGTTGATTGCGGAACTGAAAAAACGCGGCGTCTCGCCTCAAAAGATTAACGCGTGGAAGAAGGAAAAGGATAAAAAAGGCGGTAAGGAAAAGGCGTCGATGTCCTACGGGACGGCGCTGGGGCTCAGCGGCAGGAACCTGCGTGCAAAATTTGCGCGGACGGCGATGACCTCCTTTGCAGGCAGTATCGGTATCATCGGCGTGTCGTTGGTGTTGGCACTTTCTAGCGGTTTTAACGCTTACATAGCGAAGACCGAAAAAGATATGCTTTCCGCCTACCCGATACAGATTAACGAAATGGCGTTCGACTACGCGTCCATTATGGAGACGATGCAAAAGGGCAGTGCAAAAGTGGACGTCACGAAACTTAGCGATAAGATTTACGTCAATTCCTTCTTGACGAAGTTGGGGAGTAATATGCTCAGCACCAACACCATCACGCAGGAATATATCGACTATCTGGACGACTTGGACAGCGACAGTTATTACGCCCTGCAATACGGCTATGGTGGCGAGATAACCAACAACATCTACAGCGAAATGTCTTTCCCTGTAGATACGGGCTCGCAGGCGGGCACGTCGCAAACTATGGATATGTCCTTGAACGCGATGCTCGGCTTGTATCAAGGCAAACTGATGACGGACGAAGGCGCAAGCGACTATGCGAGCCTCGGCGAGATGTTCAGCACCATACAGAGTGCGGTATACGAGATGCCGACGGCGCGCGACTATCTCCTCTCGCAGTACGACGTGTACGACCTGGACGGCAAGGACGGGGAGTATCCCAGCGACGACTCTACGACCGACCTCGTCTTGGTTATTAACAACGACGGCAGTATGACGGATATTATGCTGATGCAGTTGGGGCTTATCTCGATTGATGAGTTTATCGAACTGTCCGACCCTGCGGCGAGCGACGAAACGGTGTATATCGACTACGAGCGATTGCTTGGAAAGACGTATACCTACTATCCCAACGACGAGATTTTCTATCAGAAACCCGACTATGCGACGGGCAATCTGGAGTGGTGGTATAAAGGGTTCTCTACAGGTAGTATGCCGACGTTGCCTACCCTCGACGAGACGAAGGGCACGCAGTTGAAGATATCCTGTATCTTGCGTGCAAAACCCGACACGACGTACGGCTCTCTAAGCAGTGGTCTTGCGTATATGAAAGGGCTGTCGGATAAATACAGCACCGATAGCAGGGCGTCTAATATCGTCACGACGGCGACCTCGGGAAAAGTCAACGTTTCCTCTTACGACTTATACAAATTGATGACTGGCGATTACGGTGGCGCGAGGATGATTGATCCCTTAACCGTGCGGAAATTGGGTGGCGAATCGTTGCCAAATTCCGTTAAAATATACGCAAAAGATTTTGATAGTAAAGACGTCATTACGAATCACCTTGATGCGTGGAACGACAACCACGCCGACGACGAGGCGGCGCAGATAAAATACACGGATACCGTCGCAATACTGATGACGCTAATCCGCGCGATGCTGGACGCCGTCACCTACGTGCTCGTTGCGTTCACGGCGATATCTTTGATCGTATCCTCCGTCATGATAGGGGTCATCACTTACGTGTCAGTCGTGGAAAGGACGAAGGAAATAGGCGTTCTGCGCGCACTCGGTGCGAGGAAGAAAGATATTCGTCGTCTGTTCAATGCAGAGACCTTCTTGATAGGGCTCTTTGCAGGTGGTATCGGGGTCGGATTTACCTACGTCGTATCCGTGCCTATCAACTTGATTCTCGGTGCGTTGACGGGGATAAGTACGCTTGCGGCGTTGCCGTTGTGGCAAGGTGGCGTAATGATACTCATCTCCATAGGGCTCAACCTGATTAGCGGCTTGATTCCTGCCTCTAGTGCGGCGAAAAAAGATCCCGTGATGGCGCTTCGTAGTGAATAAACGAAATAGGAGCAAGGCGATGAAAAACGCAGTAAAAATGGAAAAATTCACCTTTGAGTCGGCGGCGGACGGACAGACTTTGTCCGCCGTAGCCTACTCCCCCAAAAAGCCCAAAGGAATCGTTCAACTCGTACACGGTATGAGCGAACACGTGGGCAGGTACGAGCAAATGATGACGTTTTTTGCGGAGAACGGGTACGTGGCGTGCGCGCACGATCATCGTGGACACGGCGATAGCGTGGCGAAAAACGACGACCTTGGCTACTTTGGAGCGGACGGTACGGCACGGGCGCTCGTCGAAGACACCGTGCAGTTCACCCGACTTATGAAGGAGTGGTATCCTGATTTGCCCGTTTATTTATACGGTCACAGCATGGGCTCGATGGTGGTGCGCTGTTATATTCAAGAACACGACGACGAGATAGAAAAGTTGATTGTCAGCGGCTCGCCTAACGCCAACCCTTTCGTAGGGATTGCGGTAAAGTTGGCTGGTGCGGTGAAGGCAATTAAAGGGGAAAGGCATAGGAGCAAAACGCTCAAATCACTCTCTACGGGTAGCAGTGAAAAAAGATTCCCTGAAGACGGTGATCTCGGTTGGTTGACGAGTGATAAGGCGGTGCAGCAACAGTTTAGAGAGGACGAAAAGTGTGGGGCAGTATTTACGGCGAACGGGTTCCAAAATCTTTTCCACGTATTGAAGAACACCTACGACAAAAAGCGGTACAAGGTGGGCAATCCCTCCCTTCCGATCCATTTCGTGGCAGGTGCGGAAGATCCCATTATCGGCGATGAAAAGAAGTGGCTGTACGGGCAAGAAATGCTCCGCAAAGTCGGCTATACGGACGTGACGGGTAAACTGTACGAAGGGATGCGCCACGAGCCGCACAACGAAATCGGTAAAGAAATAGTCTGGCAAGACTTGCTTGATTTTATCGAAAAATAACCAAAATCCCCCTATGAGATGATACTCTTGACGGAATATCACGCTTAGGGGGATTTTTTAAGATACTATATTGACAAAAAGGCATAAAAGGTGCTATAATGACAGTATAAATACTTTTGGAGGCGAAAATATGAAAGAAAAAATCAAGAAGTATACTTTTTTGGCGGTTCCATTTTTGGCGCTTGCGGCACTTTTGATGATTTTTGCCGTGACTGTGGTGCATAAGAATAGCACGATGTATCAGTTCACCGGTTGGCAGACGGTTTTTGGCTTTACCGCAGAAGAGGCGTGGGGAAGTAGCGTGGTGCGCTATGAAATTCTTAAGTTCTCTTTCTTAAATATTATGCCGTATATTTTGTTGATAGGCGGCATCGTCGTGTACGTGATTGACGCCTTGGGAAAAGGAAAGACTTTCTTCGGCTGGATTACGGCGGGATTGTTCCTTGTCGCGGCAGTATTCTTTTTCTTGTCGATTGTAGGGATACAATTTGGGGCGGACGTTGATTTTGCAATAGAGGAGTTGTTGATGGGGCCTGGTCCTATCATCGGTGGTATTTGTTCCATTTTGGCTAGTTTGTGTGCGGCTACGACTCCCGTAATGAATTTGATTGAAGCAAAAAAATAAGGCATCGCGCGATATAATTGCTCGTTGCGTAAAAGTCCCCCTATCGTAGAGGGGACTTTTTTTGCGAAAAAAAATATCGATTTCCTTTGATAAATGGCTGATGGACGTTGACAAAATTTAGATGCCTGTGTTATAATGACAGTATCAATTTAATTTTGGAGGTATATCATGAAAATTGTAAAGAAATTTGCGCCGATTATCGCGTCCGTCCTCGGTTTGGTGGCAATCGTGATGATCTTTTGTACCGCAATGGTGAACGCGGAAGACGCCAACGAAGTTTACGCTGGTTGGCAGGTAGTATTCGGGTATTCTTTGGCGACGAAGGTTGGTAATTCTACGACCTATACGCCCATCTTCGCTTTCTCGTTTATGAATTTGGTGCCTTACATCTTGGTGCTTGGCGGTATCGCGTTGTCCGTCTTGCTCTTCCTTGGCAAGGGCAACAAAATCCTTTTCTGGGTAGCGGTTGCGTTGTTTGCGGTAGCGGCGGTGTTCTTTTTCCTGACTTGGGTCGGTGCGATTAGAGAGCCGAGTATGTTGGGTGATTACGTGGTCAAATCGGGTGAGGAATTGAAACAGGCTTTGACGATTGGTTTCGGTCCTATCGTAGCAGGTATCTGCTCTATCTTGGCGGCTGCTGCGGCGTCTGCACCTTTCTTCATCGAAAAATTCGTAGAATAATTTATTTTTAGTGCAAAAATAAAAACGGCAGTGAAAACTGCCGTTTTTTGTTGTGAGGTGCAAAGAAATTATTCTGCCGCGGGGGCTTCGACGGGGGTATCCTCTTGCGAATTGTCCGCAGAGGGATCGCTAGAAGGGGTTTCTTCGGTGGGCGTTTCGTTCTCCGCGTCGTTGATAGTCTCCATTTCGTCCCACGTCTTTTCGTCCGATTCCGCTTTTTTAGCCATAGCATTCAGTTTCTTGTTGTATTTTACTAGCAACATCACGATAAAGCCTGCCGCAAAGACGAGTGCGCTGATTGCCCAGCCACCGACGATTTGCGCCCAGATGGGATAGCCTTCGTACCCTGCAGGGTCGAAGACGATGGGGAATACCTCAAGGTTGTAGAAGATATCCACCAAGTTCCACGCGAAGAAGAAGGTGAGGGCAAGGGGTGCGAT
The DNA here is from genome assembly GCA_017501125.1 of Clostridia bacterium. Taxonomy (GTDB): domain Bacteria; phylum Bacillota; class Clostridia; order Christensenellales; family Borkfalkiaceae; genus Scatosoma. Next base: position 2,741 of record JAFVXN010000044.1, on the reverse strand, counting down.
AATCTTGATAGAGGTAATAAACCACCAAGAGGGCATCTTGAATTTGTTCGTGTTCTTATTGACTTCGTCAAGGACTTTTTTGGGTTTGAATACCCAACCGATAAAGATGCACTCTACGACGCCGATGAGGATAAGGTTGAGGAAGTTGGTCCAGTGATCGACGATATCCAGCCAAGCCAGCCCTGCGCCCGTGATAAAGACGACGGAGATAAGCGCCATTACGATAATACAGCCAATCGTTGCCTTCTTTTGAGGAATGCCGAACTTATCGCTGATAGCACGCGAGACGCCTTCTGCGATGGAGAAAGCGGAGTCGATGGCAAGGGTTGCCAAAGTCAGGTAGAAGATGACGCCGAAGATTGCGTTGATCCAGCCGACGTTGGTGAATTGCACGATGGCTTGAGGATAGATGATGAACGCCGTAGCAATACCGCTATCCGACATATCGCCTACCGTTTTACCGGTCGAGTAGATGGTCGTAAAGAGTACGACGCTGGAAAGGACGCTGATTAAAAGGTCGCTTGCCGCGATGATGACGGTATCTCTTGCGATGTTGGAGTCCTTAGGCAAATAAGACCCGTACGCGAACATAATCGCCATCATAATGGACAACGAGAAGAATACTTGTCCAAAGGCGTCTGCGTACAGGACAGGGTCGGCGAGGGAGGACCAGTCGGGTACGAACAACGCGTACATAGCGTCGCCCAATTGCGGATTGCCGATAAAGCCCTTAATCATCAAGACGACCAAAAGGATAACGGGGATAAATACCGTGTATTTGACGACTTTGCCTACGCTTGCTGCGCCGTTTCTAATGCAGTAGTACACGAGCCCCCAAGCCGCGAGCAGGGCAAGCACCATCCAAATGGGAATATTCGCGCCTGCGCCTACGAATTCTACGTTCCAACTCGTTTGAATGACGTGCTCCGTGAAGAAGTTGCCAGCGTCGGCAATGCCCGTTTCCGTGCCCGTCATACCTGCGAAGGAAATAGAGCCGAAAATCATCGCGATAACCCAAGCGAAGACGACGGTGTAGTAGCAACAGATAACGAACCCGTTGGCTACTGCGCTCCAGCCGACGACTTCGGCTTTTTTATTGATGCCTTTTAAGGCTTTGGGCGCACCGCCGCGCATACGACGCCCGATGGCAATTTCCATCGCCAAAAGGGGGACGCCTACGATAACCATAGCGACGATATACACCAAGAGGAAAGCGCCGCCGCCGTGCTTTGCGATAAGCCCAGGGAAACGCCAGCAGTTGCCGAGCCCGACTGCCGAGCCGACTGCCGCGAGGATAAAGGTGAAGTTATTGCTCCAGCGTTGTTTAGACATAATGTTCTCCTTATACTGTTGTATAACGGCTACCATTTTATACCATTTTTCTTCGTTTGTCAAGGCGTTTGCGCGCGGAAAGTTGGCGATGTTTTACGCGAGAGGGCACTTTTGTGCGATTTTTGCGATTTTTCCGGCAACAACTGGAGATTTTTTACAAAAAGTATCTTGCGTTTTACGATACGGTATGATATACTAATAATGAGGGAAGTTGGTCTATTATAAGCGATAGGGCAAGGATTCCTTCGTTCGACCTAATAACAATACGAGAGGTGTAGTATGGATAGAAAGCGGAAATACGTCGCTCCCGTGGCAATCGTTGAGTTGTTCGAAGAGGTGGATTTGATTACCGAATCTCCTTCTTCTTACGACGGCGTTGGGTATATTCCCAACGAGTGGTATAACGGTTGGCTTGCGTAAGGAGGCGGATATGACGACGAGACGTAATTACATAAAATCTATCTTGATTAGTTTGTTTGCGGCGATTTGTTTCGTTGGCTCGATTTTTTCGTTCGGGCTTTTGAGCAAGAGGACGTCGGTGGCAGAGGCGGCTGAGGCGAAGGCGACTTTTGAGATGGTCGGCTCCTCGGTGCGTACGGCGGCGTCCGACGGGATTCGTTTTATCGCGCAGGTGGACGGCGAGACGCTCGCTTCTTACGGCGACGCACGCTACGGTATGATTATCGTGCCGAAGGATATGGCGGACGAGGGCGATTTGACCGTCACGTATGCGGACGGCGTATATACGCCAAGCGATGCGGACGCGCTCGTTATCGAGGGCGGTGAAATGTGGAGTGAGGAACTCCGCGAAAAGAACGGGATTGAAGACGGGTACGAGGCGTTCTCGTGCGCGTTGATTGCCGATCAAGGAGACGGCTCTACGCCCGTGCGTTTCCCTCAGGAATTTTACAATAGGGAATTGACCGCCGTGGCGTTCATCATTCCCGAAAACGGCGAGACGGTGTACACGGGTAAATTGACCCGTAGCCTTTCGTACGTGGCGCTCGTAGAAAGTTTGCGCCCTGGGTACGAGGCGAACGAATTGATCGAGAATATCGTCGCTTCGATTGAGGCAGAGTTGACGGTCAACGAGGGCAATCCCCTTGCTTATCCCGACCGTGACTACGCGCCCACGCTGACAATCGGTGGCATCGACGCCAACGCGTCGGATTTAGTACGGGTGGACTACGCCTCCGACGACGAAGCGGTGATTAAGGTCGTCGACGGTAAGTTGCAAGCGGTAGCGAACGGCACGTCGACCGTCCGCGCAATCGTGACGGTAGAGGGCGGAAAGACGTATACGACCTCGGCGCAGGTCGTCGTTGAGTTCGCGCAGGTGCAAATCTCCGTTTCGTCCAACCCCACGGCAGGTGGTAGTGTGACGGGCGGCGGTACTTACACCTACGGCG
>JAFVXN010000043.1 GCA_017501125.1 Clostridia bacterium | reverse complement strand
GACCCTTTTTGGTGCGGTTGCGTTGGGCTTTGATTTGGCGGCAGCGGCATCCATTTCCATTATCGGCGGGGCGGACGGTCCTACGGCGATTTACGTCACACAGACGCTGTCTAAATTCACCGATCAAGATTTACTTTCAGCAATTTCGGTGGCGGCATATTCGTATATGGCGTTGATTCCTATTATTCAAAAGCCGATTATGAAATTGCTCGTCCCTAAAAAGGAACGCACGATTAAGATGAAACCTTTGCGCAAGGTAAGCAAGGCGGAAAAGATTATATTCCCCGTCGTTGTCACCTTGGTGGTAGGTCTTTTGTTGCCTGATGCGATGCCTTTGCTTGGTATGTTGATGCTTGGCAACTTGCTCAAAGAAAGCGGCGTTTGTGATAGACTTTCTTCGCAGGCGCAAAACGGTTTGATGAATACGGTCACCATCTTCCTCGGTGTATCCGTTGGTTGTAAGGCGTACGGTGCCACCTTCTTGCAATTGTCGACCTTGATGATTGTAGGCCTTGGCTTGCTTGCTTTCTGTTGCGGTACGATTGGCGGCTTGTTGATGGCAAGATTAATGTGCAAACTTTCCAAGGGCAAGATTAATCCGCTTATCGGTAGTGCGGGTGTCTCTGCGGTGCCTATGGCGGCGCGTATTTCGGAAGACGTAGGGCGTGAAAGCGATCCTAATAACCACCTTTTGATGCACGCAATGGGTCCTAACGTCGCAGGCGTTATCGGATCGGCAATTGCGGCAGGGTTCTTGATCTCACTCTTCGTGTAAGATAGGAGGATAATATTTTGGATTTTAGCAATATTGAAAAAAGAAAAGTAATGTTAACGGAGACGATTCTGCGCGACGCGCACCAGTCTCAGGCGGCTACGCGTATGCGTATCGACGAAATGTTGCCCGTCCTTGAGCAACTTGACGATATCGGCTATTACTCGATAGAGGCGTGGGGAGGGGCTACGTTCGACAGTTGTTTGCGCTTTTTGAATGAAGACCCTTGGGAAAGACTTCGCGTCTTAAAGAGTCATTTAAAGACGCCTATACAGATGTTATTGCGTGGGCAAAACCTTCTTGGCTATCGTCATTACGCTGACGACGTCGTCGACAAATTCGTCGCGAAATCTATCGAAAACGGTGTAGGCGTCGTTCGTGTATTCGACGCGCTCAACGATCCTAGAAACTTAGAAACCTCTATGCGAGCAATCAAAAAATACGGTGGCGTATGTGAGGCTACGATTTGTTATACCAGCGCGGAAGTTGACGGAAAAGAAGTATTCACCAACGAATATTTCGTAAAACTTGCAAAACAACTTGAAGAGATGGGCGCCGACAACATTTGCTTGAAAGATATGGCAAACTTGTTGTTGCCCTTGAAAGCATACCAACTGGTCAAAGATTTGAAGGCGGCGTTAAAGCCTGAGACGAAGATTCATATCCATACCCACAACACGACGGGTACTGGCGATATGGTATATTTGATGTGTATCTTAGCGGGGGCGGATATCGTCGATACGGCACTTTCCCCTCTCGGCAACGGCACCTCGCAACCGGCGACCGAACCTTTGGTTGCGACCTTAAAAGGCACGCCGTTAGATACGGGAATTGACATTAACAAACTACTTCCTATCGTCAAACATTTCCAGGGGGTTGAAAAACGCCTGAAAAATGACGGTATTTTAAAGGAAAAATCGAAAGGTATCGACGTTAACACCTTGTTGTATCAGGTTCCTGGCGGTATGCTCTCCAACCTTATGAACCAACTTGAAAAGGCTGGTAAGGCTGATAGATTGCTCGATTGCTTGGCGGAAGTCCCCAACGTAAGGCGTGATTGTGGCTATCCTCCTTTGGTGACGCCTTCTTCCCAAATTGTTGGTACGCAAGCGGTTATGAACGTAGTCATGGGCGAACGTTATAAGATGGTCACGAAAGAGACGAAGGACGTCTTCGCTGGAAAATACGG
>JAFVXN010000006.1 GCA_017501125.1 Clostridia bacterium | reverse complement strand
CCCTCGATGGTGTCGTACAGTTGCGCCGTCTTGATATAGGTGTGGAATTGCACCTTAATCGTCTGAATCATCTTTTGGATATCCATAAAATAATAGATGCTGTTGGCGAGCAACTCGTACCCCGCCTCGTCGTTGTTCATAAGGCAGGCGCGTGCGTCGTCCGTGAATTCCTCGATGATCTTATCGATACTCTTCAAAGTCGCCGTCAACTGATTGAGTTGATCTTGCGCTTTTTGTTGGTTCTCCAACTTTTTCATCTCTTTGTTAACTTTCCAACTGGTGAACATAGTTTTGTTCTCCTTTTTAATTATTTAAGGTTTTATTTTTTTCTCCACTGGCGTAGAAAAACACGAGCAAGACAAGGAGCGCGAGGATAACCTGAGGGAGCGTACTTAGGCGTACGTGACCGAAGGTTGCCACAGCGAGACGAAGTATTGCGAAGTATTTTGTAGCCAGATCACTCGCCGCGTTCTTTGAACGCCCTCACCCTCTCCATATCCGAAGGTTTGGTAGAGGAAGGTGCTTTTGCCAACGCTCTTTTGAACATCTCGGTCGTGAACCTGTACTCCGACATGGGTTTGGTACAACCCTGCCCCCACGCAAGGCGGAAAGCGTCGGACAACTCGTCGTGCAGGGCGCTAATCACGCTGCTGACGTCACGGTTAGAGTAATGTTTCGAGACCATGTACGAAGCCAACTTATCCAAGTCGACCCCGTCTGCAATCGCATTGATTTTCTCCCCGTCGGGCGTCGTCAAGCGAAGTTTCGAACGGAGGGTGGCGGTGATAATTTCTTCGGTGGGCAAAGGAATCTCGATACGAGTCTTTGCGCGCGACAGGATAGCCCCGTCCAGATTGTACGGACAGTTGGTCGCCGCGATGACCAGCGTGCCGTCCCCCGACGAAAAACCGTCCATCATCTGCAACATAACGGGTACGCACATCTGCGCCGTTTGCCTTGCCGACGCGTCCCCGCTGGAACGGCTGGGCGCCAACTCGTCGAATTCGTCCAAGAAAAGGACGCAACGCTTAAATTGCTTGCAGAACTCGAACAACGCCTGAATATTTTTGCCCGTTTCGCCGTACAGACTGCCCTTCAACTGCGAGCCGACTACGGCAAAGAAAGGAATATCCTCGCCGTCGCCGACGCGATTCTTCAATTCGTTGGAGATTGCCTTGGCAAAGAAAGTTTTACCCGTACCAGGCACGCCGTAGAGGAGAATGAATTTTTTGTTCTCCCTGCCCATCATTTGGTTCATCTGCCGCACTTCGTCGGAGATGAAGAATTCCCTTTCAATCAGCGCTTTTTCGTCCTTCATACCCTTGACGTCGTCGAAGGTGACGGGTTTGCCCGTCGCCTCGGTGGACAGCAAAGGCTCTACGTTGACGCCCAAGAATTCGTACTCGATCTCTTTCGCCTCCTCCGCCTTTTGTCCCTCCTCGCCCTTCTTAGCGTCGGGGGCTTTTTGCGCGGGGCGGCTAGGCGCGACAGGTTTTGCGGCGGGACGGGTCTTGGGTTTTGCGCCCGCGACCTCTACCCTCTTTTCTTCGCCGTCCGTGCACTTCGCCTCTAATTGCTTGAGTTGCTGGATATTCCTAACCATCAAGTCGCGACGATTTTGATCGGTCGCCTCCTTGCCGATTTGGGCGCAACAAGTCATCGCCTTGCGGACCGTGACGAGCATTGCAGGGCCGAAGTCGCCGATTGCTTTGTATTGATTGATTTGCGCAACCAACGATGCGAGTTGCGCCTCTAAATTACGGTTTGTTGCCATAATCCCTCCTATCAATTGAAGGAAAGCACGTCGTCAAACACAGATTTGTCTGCCTCTGCCTCCATCGTCGTCTGTTGATCCGCCTGTTCGATACGCGCGTTGACCCTCGCCTCAATCTCTGCGTCGAAGGTGTTGGTCGTCGAATCGTTGACGTCGGATACCGTGCGCGATACCTTGCCGAAGACGGAATCCATCTTGTTAAGCCCCTTGGTGAAGACTTCCTCGAACTGCTTTACGTCTGCGAGCAATTTTTTAAGTTCGGGCGAAACGCTGACCTTGTTTGCCTCGCCCAGCACCATACCGAGGCTCTGGTAAACGTCGTTCTTTGCGAACGCTTCGTCAATCATATAGCCGAATTGTTCGACTTGGTCCAAAAGGTCGTTCATCTTCGCCTGACGGGCGAAAACGAGGCGCAGTTTTTCCTTGTAGCGATTCGCCTCGGACAGACGTCCTTCCTTCTTCATCGCTACCATCTTGCGCATATAGTCTTGTTCGTTCTTTTCATACTGGTCGAGCAAGCCCTGAATGGAGTCTTTGCATCTTTCGAGCGACATCTCAATCTTAATTTTGTTGGGCTTTTGAGGCTCTGCTTGTTTTTTCTTAAACAACATAATTTTTCTCTCCTTATCTTAGAAACCGAGGCTGTTGATATCGATGGTCGCGGCGGGCGATTCTTCGTCCGTGCTGGCGTCGACGCCAAGGCTGGAGTCGGTATATTTGACGGTGGAGGTATCCATTCTCTCGTTCATCTTGCCGATGGAAGAGATCTTCATATCGCTCTCTCTTTGCTTTGCGTATACGTCGTCGAATTGCGTCTCGAAGTCGAATTGATTTTCTTCCACCTTGTTCTCGACGCTTCTTTCGATCTCGCTGCGCATCTTCGCGGCAAGGTTAATCTTTTGATTGTTTTCTTGGATACGTTTTTCGTTCCTTTCTCTCTCTTCTTTAAGCCCGACCATTTCGTTGGCGATGCTCGTTTGTTCCGCCTTGTATTGAGGGTCGTTGTACTTCACTCTCAACGCCGCGCCTCTTTGGTTGATGGATTTGATCTTCGCCTCCAACTCCTTATTCTGCACCTTGAGGCTGTCTTCCATCAAGCGGCACTTACAGTATTGAGGGTCCTTAAAGTAAGGACGGCAATCGTATCTGTCGCTAATCAAGTCCTCCAAGACGTCAAGGCTTGCGCTGAGCCCGACCCAACTGTTCCTGTTGCAATAGTTGGTGCCGTCGGTGATGGCGCGAAGGATAAAGTTGTCGACGACTGCCATCGCCTCTTTGTCGTGGTTGTCGGACGCCCTTCTCAACTTCGCATACAAGTCCTCGATACGGCCTGCATAACTTGCGATCGTGTTGTCGTTGCTCGTCACGATACGTTTTCTAAGGTCGGACAATCTCTCCAAAAGTTGATCCTTTTTGACCTCGGAGATTCTCGCCGCCTCCGCCTGCTCTTGCGCCTGTTTGCGCGTTTGCTTTTGAGGGGTCTTTACCTCGTTGGTCTCCGCACCGAACTGCTTGAATACCGCATCCGTTTCACTCACTTTATTCTTCTTCTTAAACTTATCAAAAAATCCCATAATATTTTTCTCCTTAATATTTTCCTAGATTAAAGTTTTTCGCCACAATGGGGGCAGAATTTTGCGCCCGGTCTTACCTTCTTGCCACATTCGTCGCAGAAATATCCGTCCTCTCTGCCCGACCCCGTCCTATCGTTAATCGTCAAAGGCGCGGTGCCGTTGTTGCTGTAATTTTTCGTCGAATCGCTCTCTTCTCTCGTCGTGTTCTCCGCGCGGATTTTGTCAATCTCGTGCTGTCTTTCCGCCTGACGTTCCTTCGCCTCTCTATCCCTTTCGTCTTGCGCGTAGGAGTCGAGTTCCTTCTTCATCAACGCGTCGGACAACAACTTGAATTTTTCGTCGGCGTCGTCCAACGGATTGAGGTGCAAGGAGATGCCTCTTTGCGAAATCATCAGCCCCATATCGAACATCATCGTCGAGGTCTTTCGGCTGTTTTGCATAACGTCGGCGACGATCTCGTTGAGTTTTGCCTGCAAATCGACCTCCGTCGTCTCGGGCGTGATGTACTTGCTCGCCGTTGCGCTCACTTCGTTGGTGAGGTGCACGCGGTAATTCTTGTTGATTTCTTCCACCAACTCCTCCTTCGTCAAGGAGCGGTTGTAATAGCGTGCCAAATCCTTATAGTCGGCAATCTCAATGGACGCACTACCCACGATCGCGAATTTTGCACGCGCCATCTTGGAAAGCGCCGCGCTGAGCGTCACCTCGTGTTGACCGCCGAAGAAGTTGACCGTCACGCTCTCAAAATGCTTGTCGGGGAACAGGAAAATATCGCACGATACGTTCTTCCCGTCGGTGAAACTGAGCGAGGACAACTCGTACGCCGTGCCCGCGCCTTTGAATTTTTGTCCGCCTACGAGCGCCACCGTACCAGGCTGAACGCGGAATACGATATTCTTCTTTTTAATCGGGGGCAGGGTCACCTTTTCGAGCACGTAATCCCCTTGGCTCAATCCTACCGTGAACTCCTGCGAGAAGAAACCTATCTTCTCTTGTACCTTTCCGTCTACTAACGTTTCTTTCGCCATGTTTTTCTCCTCCTGTCCATTACAGTTTGTTTTTTACGGTCGCTATCGCCGCTAAGATGGCTTCGCTCTTTACGCAAAAGCCGTAGCCTTGGATTTCTTTATAACTCGTCCGCTCGGTCACGGCGTCTCTGCCCGTCAGCATCGCCAACGGATCTTGCACCCTCTCCGTCTCCGCACGCATCTCCGAGAAGGTCGCCATACCGACGACTTCCCCCGTCGCGTTGAATACGGGTCCGCCCGAGTTGCCGGAATTCAAAGTCAGCGTCGTCTGCAAATTGTTGAATTTGCTCTTTCTGCCCGCCTGCCGATAATCGGGGTTGGCAACCGCGCCTTCCGTGTAGGTGAATTTGTAGTGCAACGGATTGCCGATCGTGAAGACCATCTCGCCCTGCTTGGTCGGCTCGTCGGTGATAGGCAACACCCCCACCTCGCTGGGCAATCTACCGCTCTCTGGCGTCAGCAACGCGATATCTTCCTCTCGGGAATAATACACCGTCTTGAGTTTCATTCTCTGACGGGCGCCGAGGTTGAGTTTGTCGGAGAATTCGCACTCGATATTCTTCGCGTACGACGCCCCGTCTTCCACCACGTGCGCGTTGGTAATAATCAGTTTTTCGTGTCCGCGCCAGCCCGTACCCGTGGACGTGCCCCCAGGCAAACGGACGATCATCTTCGTCACCGACTTAGCGCACTTTTCTATCAGTTGAATTTTCGCCGCCTCAATCTGTTGCAAAATATTTTGCGCGGTGGGTGCGCTGGCAGGCGACGGTTGCGTAGGCGCAGGTTGGGTGGGCGCCGCCGCAGGCGTAGGCACTGGCGTGGCAGGTTTAGGCGCCTTCTCTTTTATTTCGCAGCCGCAGATAGGACAGATTTTGACTGCGCCTACCTCCTCGCCACAACAAGAACATTTACTCATTTTTTCTCCTTCTTAGCCCCTTTCCTTTACTTTTCTAAAGAAAAGTGAAAGGAGCATAATCAAAATAATCTTATCACAATCCCTCACCCTTGTCAAGAGGTTTTACAAAATTAGTTCATACCCCCTTTCGGCGCGCTTTAAGCAAAAAATAATTTAAAAAAGTTTATAAAGGTAGATAAAAATAAGTTGACAAAGAAAAATCGTTAGGGTATAATAGGTTGCGTTAACGCGGTCGTGGCGGAACTGGCAGACGCGCAAGACTAAGGATCTTGTGGGTAACTCCATGCAGGTTCAATTCCTGTCGACCGCACCAAAAAGGCTATTTTTGAGTGAAAAACACTTGAAAATGGTCCTTTTTTTATGCTTTTTTCCCCTTTCTAAAAAATTTTTGGGACTAATTTGGGACTAAAACTGTAATTTTTCCATTTCCTTCCTTTGGAAGTCGTCCGTCCAGTGAGTATATACCTTCTGCGTGACGTTTTGAGCACCGACGTGGTTTGTGACGTAATCTACCCACTTCGAGTTGGCGCCGCTTTCTTGTATGTACGTCGTGAACGTATGGCGCAAATCGTAAAGACGGTATCCTTTGACTTTCTTCCTAAAATGGCGCGATACTTCATCCATATTGACATCGACGTTCTCTTCGATTTGCTTTACGTAAGGTAGCAATCGAGTGTGCAGCGGAAATCGACGAAAAGACGGTGGCGCATTTGTCGGCGTTTTTCCGTTCCTGACGGTTATAAATCCGTCTATAAAAACGGCGCTTTTTACTTCTCCTGGACGTAATCCTGTATACGCTAAAAGCAGGATAATATAGTCGTATCGGCTCTTAGGCTCGCCGATCAGCGGCGTTAAGACGTCTTTCGGCATACATTTTCCTATTTCTCGGCGGTGTTTTGGCACTCGTACCGTGCGCATCGGGCTGACGTCGATTAAGTGGTCGGCGACGGCGCCGTCAAAAATCCACGTTAAAAGGTTTTTCACTTCTTCCGTGGTTCGTCCTTTCCCTTCTTCCAGCAAGGAAGAGAGTAGGTTTTGACAGTTCGATGCGGACACGTCCCCCACCTTTTTCTCTCCAAGGGCTTTGATGATATGCAGTTTTGTGATGCGTACGTAATTCGAATACGTCACTTCGCCAACGTTTGGCTTTTTGAACGTTTCAAGAAAATGTAGCGCATAATCTT
>JAFVXN010000042.1 GCA_017501125.1 Clostridia bacterium | reverse complement strand
GGGTCGCAGGGCTCGCCGCGGGAACCTATTTACGCGCGAACGGCTACGACGTGACCATACTGGAAAAAAACGCCACCATTGGCGGCGCGTGCATCGGCTGGGAGAGAAAAGGTCAATACATTGAAGGATGTATACACTGGCTTTCCGGCGTAAACCCACAGTCGAATGTGTATCCGCTTTGGCGTGATACCCACGCAATCACCGACGATAGCGAATTCTTTTATCAAGACGATTTAGTTAAGAACGTATTTTGCGACGGCACCACTTTTACCCTTTGGGCTGACCTCGACAAGACTGAACGCGAACTAATCACGTTTGCGCCTGAAGACGAAAAGCAAATCAAAAAATTTATAGCGCTGATTAAAAAATTCCGCAAAGTAAATCCCCCAGCCGATAAACCAGTCGATCTTATGAATATTGCCGACTTATTAAAAGTTGCCTTTACGATGGGTGGGCTCTATTATTGGGTAAACAAGACTTCTAAAATCTCGTGCGAGGAATACGCAAAAAAATTTAAGAACCCCTATCTGCGTGACGTTATCGCCCATTTTATGGCACCCGACTACAACTTTATGAGCATGCTTTATATGCTTGGGCATATTACCAACAAAGACGGTGCTATCCCTATCGGCGGATCGGTAAAAATGATCGAACGCATGGCACAACGTTTCTTGGAATTAGGCGGAAAGATACAAAAGAGCGCACCCGTGTCCGAGATTATCGTGGAAAACGGCGTCGCAACTGGTGTAAAATTAAAAAACGGAGAAGTCGTTTCCGCCGATTGGGTAGTTTGTACCGCGCCACCTGAATATACCTTCTCGACCCTTTTGAACGGAAAGTATCACGATAAAAAGTTCGAAAAACGAATCGCAGACGAAAAAAGGTATCCTATCTACACCTACACGATTGCAGTCATAAAATGCCCTCGTTCTGTGGCGGACAAGTCGCTTTCCATCAATTACCAACTTGAAAAGCCCTTCGTAATCGACGCCGAATACGATAAAATTTCCTTTAGGAATTACGGCTACGACCCCACCGTCAAATCAGACGACGATTCCTGCGTAATTCAGGCGTGTATTCACAGCAACGATAAGCTGTACCATTGGTGGAAGCAAGCCAAAAACGACGGCACGTATAAAGAGACGAAAAAGCGTATCGGCAACGAACTGCTCGCCATCGCAAAAACCGTTTATCCAGATTGCGCCGACGAACTTGAATTAATAGACGTTATCACGCCCTGCACCTACGAGCGCTATCTCAACTCTCGTCACGGCTGTTTCCAAGCCTTTATCCACACGAACAAAGGCGCCCCTATGATGCACGACGGCAAAATAAAAGGATTAAAAAACTTTTTACTCTGCGGTCAATGGCTGATTCAAAGCGGTGGCTTGCCCCCTGCCGTTATGAGCGGACGATTCACCGCACAACGCATTTGCAAAGCAGACAAAAAGACATTCGTTAACCCATAACCGAGAAAATATGTACGATAAAACCGCCGTGTTGAACGGCGGTTTTTTATCATACAATAATATCGCAGCGGCTACCTTTTCCTGCGCCTTTGATTTTTTCGACGACGATCTGCTTATCAATTCGCGTCTTCAATTCGTCTACGTGAGAAATGATACCTACCAGCCTATTGCCTTCCGTCAATTCCTGCAAGGTAGAAATCGCAAGCCTTAACGTCTCGGTGTCCAGCGAGCCAAATCCTTCGTCTACGAACATGGTATCCAGCCGTACGCCGCCCGCCGATGATTGAATCTCGTCGGAAAGCCCCAGCGCGAGCGCCAGCGACGCTAAAAATTGCTGTCCGCCCGAAAGCGTATTAACGGGACGTGAACTACCGTTGGTATGATCGATAATATCCAAATCAAGCCCGACTTGACCACGCTGACTCAACGGATCTTTGCGCCTGATAAGATCGTATTGCCCTCCCGTCATCTTTCGCAGGCGGAGATTAGCCCTACGTAATATCCTATCAAAATAACTCATTTGGATATACGTCTCGAAGGCAATCTTATCCTTACCGTTCAGCCCTCCGTTTGCCGTCTCCGACAAAGTGTTCATCCAGCGATATTTTTCTTCAATATTTAAGATTTTTTGAGAAGTTTCGCGTATGTTTTTCAAGGCAAGCGTATTGGCGTCAAGACGAGAAACGCCCTTTTCCTTTTCCTGCGTAAACGCTCTTTTTCTCGCCAAAGTTTCCTCTCGGCGAAGGCGCTCTTGGAGAAGGTCAATATGCGTTTTTTGACTAATTACCCCTTCTAATGCGGAGATTTCCCCTTGCAACTTAGCAAGTGCCGCCTTTTTCGCGTTAAAATCTTCTTCCGCATTTTGAGCAGCGATCTTTAACGACGTTTTTTCTTTATGCAATCTATCTAGCGCGGTGTTAGCCTCTGTTTTTGTCGAATATTTCAGCCCCTTTAGCAGAGTTTGCGTTTGTAATGTTTTTTGCTTTTTCGTCGCTGTAAGCGCGGAAAGATTCTGTTCTATCCCCAACAATTTTTGTCTAGCGCGCTCTAAATCCGTCTCTTTCTTCGGCAATTTCTCATCAAGCGTTTGTTTTTCTTTGAGCAAATTATTTTTTGCGGCAATAGATTGAATCACACTCAGTAAATTTTGCTCCGTAGCGGACAAATTACAAGATACTTCCTCTAAAAGACTATCTTTGACAACGCTAAAGATTTGAAGGGCTTGTTGATTGACGGAAGCCTCCAATGTCTTAATTTTTCCTTGCAATTCCGCGCACGCCAAACTCTTTTTCTCTGCATCCGCCGCAAGATTATCCGCGTCCTCTTTTGCTTTTTTTAACTCGCTTTCCGTGGGTATCATATCCGAGCAAGGTGCTTATATAGGATGAGTAGTTGATCCGCAAACGGGACAAGCCTCGCCCTCTTTCAACCCGCTCGCCATAATCCCCGCCTGTCCGTCTAAAAAACGCTTATTAAGGCGCGCATACCTGTCTGCAAGATCGTAAGCCGAACGCGTATAATCCGCACATTCCTTTTGCAAAACTTCAAGATTTTCAGTTTGCTTTTTAAGCGCGTTAATATCTCCCTTTAACGTCTCCAACTTGCAATTGTCGTCTTTTAAGCGATTTTTCTCCGCCTCTAATCGCTCGATTTCCGCCGCAACGCCACTCAGCGCCTGTTGTCTTTTTTTATCTATAGCAATTTGCTCGCTAACGCGCAAAACGTATGCGTTCCCCTTATCCCTGGTAGCCTCGTTTTCAGCAATATTTGCGTCTAAATCGTGGATATCTTTTTGTAATTGATCCAAAGTTTCGTATTGTGAGAACTCTTTTTCTAAGACGGCAATTTCCCTATCGATCCCTTCGACGCTTTCAGCCTTAATTTTCGCCTCTTTCATCAAGGCGTCGGCACAATCGTACGAACGGACGTAAGCAGGGATCATCGCACTCTTTTCACGATAAGTTTGAAGATTTTTTTCATATTCTTCCGCTTTACCGATGGATACGTTAACCTCTTCCAACTGCTTATCAATTGCCTGTAATTGCGCAAAGAGCGTACGTTGTGCCTCCTCGTCTTCCTTAATCAGCCGCTCGAGCAAAAGCATGGTCTCCGCCGTAGGCAACGTCCCCGCCTTTGCCTCTTGACACAACGCACAATCTTGGCTATCATCCGCACAAAGTATGCCTTGAGAAAAAGTCAAAAGGCTTTTTCTTTCAAGGTCAAACGAATCTTTCAACTCTTTCGTATCCTCTTTCAAACGCTGCTGAATTTTTTCAAAATCGTGCGTTTTGAAGATTTGGCGAAATATCTTCTTTCTATCCTCCGTCCCCGCGAGCAAAACTTTTCGAAAATCGCCTTGGGCAATCATAGCAATCTTTAAAAACTGATCGCAGTCGATGCCAATGATTTCGCGCACGGCTTCGTTGACTTGCGTTTTGCTTTTATCCACGATTCTGCCGTCGGGATAATGCAATTCCGCGCGCGCAATTTGTTTCGTGAATCCTTCCCCTCTCGTCTTAGGGCGCTCATACTCGGGATTTCGTCTAATTTTATACACTTTATCTCGACAAGCGAACTCCAACTCAACGTACGTTTCCGTCGCCGCGTCCGCATATTTTGAGCGCAACATCGAGTCATTCCTCGTCTCGCCGCTAGGCTGGTCGTACAGGGCGTAAGTAATCGCGTCAAAAATAGAGGTTTTTCCCGCCCCAGTTGCGCCAGTAATTAGATATAAACCGCTCTTTCCCAATTTGTTTAGGTCAAGCACCTGTTTATCGGCGTAAGGACCGAACGCCGATATGGTAAGTTTTATCGGCCTCATACACCCTCCTTAATCGTTTGGATAAGTTTTTGCATATAATCTTGTTGTGCTGGTGTCATTTCGACGTTGTTTTGTTGCTCAAAAAATTCCGCGAACAATTCATAAGCCGATTTTTCAACGCTGATTTCACCCCCGTCAACGACAGCGTCAGCCTTCGTGCGTGCGTTGTCGTAGCGCAGATCGAGTGCGTTGCGGTAGATTTCTTGCAGTCGCGCCATCGCATCGGGAATATCGTCCTCGTCCGTCAAGGTAATCTGCAAGTAAGCGTCGACCACGGGATTGTTCGTATAATAATCGGGAGAAGTTAATTGTGAAAAACTCCCTTTGATTTTTTGCATATCTCGTGTCGCCTTCAAAGGAATCGTACGTAAATCTAAGTCGTCACCTTTCTTGCCGAGAGTGACGACGGTAATCGATTTTTCGTGCGCGACCTCCGAGTAGGAATATTTAAGGGGAGTACCACAATATCTCACCTTTTCGCCACAATTTTGAGGCGCATGCAAATGTCCCAAAGCAACGTAATCAAACGGCTCAAAAACGGTCACG
>JAFVXN010000041.1 GCA_017501125.1 Clostridia bacterium | reverse complement strand
GTAGGCGTGAGCGTGCCCGAGCGCAAAGGACAGCCTTGCGCGAGAAAGTCGAACAATTTCGGCGGCGTTAGTCGCCGCAAAAAGAAAAAGATGCACCGCAAAACGGTGCATCTCTTCTTTTTGGAGCAGGTGACGAGAGTCGAACTCGCCGGGAACAGCTTGGGAAGCTGCCGCCATACCGCTAGGCGACACCTGCAATATTGAAAGTGTTATCATTATAATGCTTTTTTTTGCAGTTGTCAACGGTTTTTGATTGATTTTCGGCTATTTTTATTGTTCACGCGTGCGCGTGCAATCGTAGAGGCACCTCACGAGGCGGTGGGGCGGATGCACTCCCCCGTGGCGGCACTTTGAAAAATGACGAAAAAGCCCCTTCCTCCTTCGAAAGCGCTGACGGGCACGAAGATACACGCCTCGGCGATCTCTTTGGGCGGAGCCTCCTCTTTGGCGGCGATGGCGTAGCATATGTATTTTGGCAAGAATTCCTCGTATACGACGCCGACGAGGTATTGCGGATCGCCGTCCTCGCCCTTGACTCTAGCCCACTCGCTAGAGGCGAAGATTCCCTTTAAGGTATCGTCGCGCGGGTGAGCGCTAAATAGCGCGTCGATTTCCTCTCGGACGGCGTCGTAGTAGCCGTGTCCGTCCACCGCAAACGGGTGGCGTACGTCTTGAGCATCGTCATCTTTTGTAGCGTCCTTTTTTGCGCCTTGCGTTTTTTCTTGTATTCCGCTTTTAGTTGGTACATCTTCGTCGCCTTCTTTAGACACGCGGGGTTCATATACGCCCTCCTTTTCATAATAATTCTCGCATGCGACCATCTCGTCGTCGTAGACGTGGCTAAACGCACTCTCTGACGGCACCTCGACTTTTTCGGGCTGTCTTGTCGTATCCTCGCCCCTGGGTGGCTCGTTTTGCTCTATTTTATGGATAATAGGTCGTTTTTGTGCGTCTTTTTCGGCACGGAAAGCGGTGGCGAGCATTTTAGAAAAATCATATCGCCTATCCCCGTTGATGCCGCAGGCGATAGGGGTGACCTCGTCGTGGATAAAGCAGACGACGCCGCAAAAGCCTTCCTCCAAGGACAAATCGCTGATGAGGTTAAAGTAGCACTTGCCACGCAAAGGCAACTTTTCCACCCGATAACGACTGTCGCAAAGTATGCAATAATACTCCCCTTTCGAAAGCGGCGAAAAATTGATAATGGATATCTCTACCGCCAGATTTTGCCCGTATTTTTCCACCTTAATTAACCCCGTCAAGGGCTTTCCGTCGCCCGAAAAACCTGCTTTGATTTGCCGCAAAATGCAACTTTTTTTGTAATAATTCATCCCTTCCTCCGTGCGTAGGCGTGGGTATAAAATCGCCCGTTTTGGTATAGTATATAGCAAAAGTCGCAGTGTAGCGTGGCAGAAAAGGTCGTTTTTTGTCTATTTATGACAAAAAATTCCTATGCGCAATACGCGCGGAGGGTTGACCTGAAAGAAAAAATACCGTATAATAAGGGTATGGATAAAAAGAAAGTGATAAAATACGTCGTAGCAGGCGTTTTAACGGCGGCGACGATTGCGATTATCGCGTGGATTTTCTCCAACTCCTTAAAGGTGGCGGAGGCGTCCGCCGCGCAGAGCGATTCCTTCACGCAAAAAGTGCAGGACGTCTTCAAGGTTATCGCGCCCAACTCCTTCATCGCGACGGCGACGGGGCCCGATTTCGACGCGTTGGAGAACGGGATACGGGTGCTGGCGCATTTTTGCGAGTTCGCCTTGCTCGGCGGTATGTGTTTTTGGACGTATCGTGCGTACACCGACAAGGGGATATGGATGGTAGCCCCTTTTTCGGGCTCGGCACTCATAGCGTTGGTGGACGAAATATTGCAACATTTCACCCCGAATAGAGCGTTCGAGTGGGTGGATATTTTGACGGACGTCGGCGGTGCGTGGGCAGGGTGCCTGTTTGCGTGGGGGACGGTTTCCATAGCCTTGCTCGTCTATCGTAAAATCAAGGCGAAAAAAGAGAGAAAAGCGGAGAGCGAATTATGAGCGAATTAGAGATTGAACTGGTCAAGTACAACAAAAAAAGTTGGTTCAAGAGCGGGTTGCTCGGTATATTTATCGGGCTCGCCGTCATCGTGCCTGGGATTAGTGGGTCGACGGTTGCGATTATTTTCAAATTGTACCGCCAGTTTTTATATGCAATCGGACACCTTTTTCAAGACTTTAAGAAGTGTTTTCTTTTCCTCTTGCCCATAGGGCTGGGGCTTGTCGTCGGGTTCGTCGGCGGTCTTTTCGGGGTGCAAAAACTCATTGATATCCTGCCTTTTGCCGTCGTGTGCCTGTTCGCAGGGCTGATGGTCGGCTCCTTCCCTGCCGTCAAAGACGAGGTGAAAGGGGTGAAATGGACGGCACTGCGCATTATCCTGCTTTGCGTGGGGATATTAATCCCAGTCGCCATCGGCGTGGTCAGCGCGTTGCTCGGGGCGGGCAATACGGAGGTCGCGGACGTCTTTGCTAAGGTGGAGTGGTGGCAGGTGCTGATTGCCGTAGCCGTAGGCTACGCGATGGCAATCACGCAGGTCGTGCCAGGGCTTTCCGCCAGCGCGATTTTGATGGCAATCGGCTGGTATCGCGCCCTGATGGGTAGCATCAGCATTACGTAACTTACCGCCAACCCTTGGGTTTTGCTGATTTTCGGCGGTTTAGTCGTCGGGTTCTTAATCGGGATATTTACCTTCTCGCGCTTTTTGGATTTCCTGTTTAGGAAAGCCAAGGCGGGGACCTATTGCGCCATCGTGGGCTTGTCCATCGGCTCGATTATCTCGATGTTCTGCAACGGCGATACCATCGGCGTGTATACGAGTTGGGCGACGGGCGGATTTAACCTGCTCGATTGCCTTTTGGGCGTAGGTTTGTTCGCGATAGGCGTGGCAGGGGCGTATCTACTGGTGCGTATCCAGCGTAAAAAAGACGCCGAGGAGAGCGCCGAAAAAGAGTCCGCGTGCGAGGCGACGGAGAAAGCGAATGAAACTGAGCGCGTGGATTGAGCGCCTCAAAGAGAGGTGGAACGACCACGGATACACCTGCGACTTGTGCGGGGCGGAACTCTTTTCCTATCCCCAGCCGCGGCTGTGCGAGGCGTGCGAAAAGTCGCTACTTAGCAACGGGAATCACCGTTGCGACGTCTGCGGTAGGGCGACGGTGACGGAAGGGGTTTGTTTGATTTGTAAGCGTGCGTTGCCAGCCTTTGATAAGGGCTGTTCTCCGCTCGTCTACCACGGCGATACGGCAGGCGCTATCAACCGTCTCAAAAAGGACAACGCCTATCTTGCGTTGACGTTTGCGGAGAAGATGGCGGAAAGGGTGAGGCAAGAAGGCTGGGATTTGGCGGAGGCCGTCGTCACCTTCGTGCCGCTTAGCAAAGAAAAGAGACGAATCCGTGGCTACGATCAGGCGGAGGAACTCGCCAAAGCGGTGGCAAAATTCCTTGCTCTGCCTATGCGCGACGTCTTCGTCTGTACGGGGAAGAAAGACGCGCAAAAGGAACTCAGCCCCTTAGAGAGGAGAAAGAACGTCGAAGGGATATACCGCGTCGTGGAAAGGAAGGCGGTGAAGGGCAAGAGCGTCCTTCTCGTCGACGATATCATGACGACGGGCGCGACGGGCAGTGAGTGCGCGTCGAGGCTAAAGAGGGCAGGTGCGGACAAGGTCTATTTCGTGACCGCCGCGTCGTTGCCCGAACGGAAATAGAGCGTATCGTAGACTATAGTTTGAAAAGAGAAATACAAAGGAGAAACGGGATGAAGAAAGTGAGATGGTTGCCGTGTATCGCGGCGACGGCACTCGGCGCCTTGTGTTTGACCTCGTGCGCACCTGCGCAGGGGGTGGATTACGACGTCAACGCCTACCGTACGACGATGCAATTTCACGACGATTTTAAGATTTTGCAGTTGGCGGATTTGCACTTCGGGATCGAGAGCGATTTACAAAAACAACTGGACTTTATGACGGCGGCGGTAAAGGCGGAGGACCCCGACCTCGTCGTTTTGACGGGGGATAACTTTATGTACGCCTCCAAGAGTATCGTCTATCACCTGTTCAACAACCTCAACGCCGTCTGCAAGGAATTGACGGACAAGCACCCTGAAAGGTTGACGAAATTCGCCGTCACGTACGGCAATCACGACAATCAAGGGGATTATTCGAGGTATTATATCAACAGCGTCGTGCAGACGTTCGCCGCCAAGGACGGCAAGGAGATAGAGTCGGGCAAGTACGCCGCGTTCGTCGACTACGAGGACGACGATTTGTTCGGGCTGACTAACTATTTTATCGACCTCGTGGACGACAGGGAGAAGTCGGTCGCGGACGTGGACGTTAAGTACCGCTTACATATTATCGACTCCAACACCTATCACTATATGGGCACGAAATACGCCTACGATATTATCCACGACGAGCAGTTGGCGCACGTGCAGGACGTCTACGACAACGCCACGACGGATAAAGACTATATCGGGATGGCGTTCTTCCATATCCCGCTGACGGAATTCTGGGAGGCGAAAGAGCAGTACGAGAGCGCGGCAGACCCTTCGCTGATCGGACAAGGAGAGTGGCGAGAAGGGATACTGTGCGGCTATAAAAATAACGACGCGTACGCAAAACTCCGCGCTGCCAACGTCCTTTCTTTCATCGTCGGGCACGACCATATCAACTACGGCGAGGTGATATACAACGCGCACAGTGCGAACGTAGACGACAAGGCGATTTTTTCCTACGGGGTCAAGTCGACCAACCAACTGTATCACGACGACGATATGCTCGGCTATAAGACGATTACCCTCAAAGACGGAATGACGAAGGAGCAATTCCTTTCCATCGGCAACGTCAACGCCAACTTCCGCAACAAGACGGATAGGGGGGACGACTATGAGTAATCAAGGCATTAAAAAATCGGATAAAGTATTGCTGACTCTGTTCCTTTTGTGGACGGTGTGTATGTTCATGTACGGGTTTTATAAGGGGCTGTCGGGTTTCGTCGCCAACAAGTTCGAGGAGCCGCTTACGATGTTGCCGA
Organism: Clostridia bacterium; assembly: GCA_017501125.1. Classification (GTDB taxonomy): domain Bacteria; phylum Bacillota; class Clostridia; order Christensenellales; family Borkfalkiaceae; genus Scatosoma. Next base: position 384 of record JAFVXN010000041.1, on the reverse strand, counting down.
TGATAATCTCGTACCTGCTCCCCGTGTTTTGTTTCCTGTTCTGGTTCTACGACTACAACGTCAAGTCGGTTGGCAGGGTAGGGCGCTGGGTGTACAGCGGTATCGTCGTGACGGTAGCGCTCGTGTGTCTTGTGGGGATTTTTTGCAATTTGCCCCTCTATGCGAGCAACAACGCTCTCGGCGTATACGAGACGATCCCCAGCATTATCGTCGCCTTTCCGTACGACGCAATCGTTTTCTTAATCCTATTAATCGGGTTGCAGGTGGTGGATTTTCACGCCTATAAGAAACCGCAGGGCAAGACGGCAACTATCTTGAAGGAATTCAAAAGCGAGGGTTCGTTTTCTCTCGGCAGGGTAGAGTACGGCTTGTATAGCGTTATGG
>JAFVXN010000040.1 GCA_017501125.1 Clostridia bacterium | reverse complement strand
GATTATGTTTGTCAGTAGCGGTGGCGTGCAGGCTTTTTTGCAAGAAGGTGACGACGAGGCGTGCGACGTGCTCGTCGCCTGTATGCAAGAAGGGCGGATTAGTTATCAAAAGGAGTTGCAGGGCGCCACGCGTCTTTTTGAAGACGTTGCGCTGTTGTCGAGGCGTGTCGATGGGCTAGTCGTGTGTGGGGTGGAGACGGATTGTTGCGGATTGATAAGAGATAGCGCGGTGGTGGCGGAAAAGGGTAAGATTTTGGGCGTTGCGGATATGCGCCACAGCATAGAGGGCGATAAGTCGCCTGGGGCAGAATACCGTCTTTTTGATACGGCTGTCGGGAAAGTGGGCGTTTTGGTGTCCGACGACCTTTATTTTTTGTCCGCGGCGGAGTCGCTTACCGATTGTGGTGCGGAGACGCTCGTGTGCGTTTTTAGGGATTGCGGCGAGAGGGAAAGGGTGCTTGCGCGCGCGACTGCGTTTTTTTGTGGGGTCAGCGTATTGCTTTGTGGCAGGGGCGTTTCGATGGTGGCTAATTATCAGGCAAAGGAGACCTTTTTTAGCCCGAATTCGCCCGTTTGTGCGCTGTTTGAGCCGAAGAGACAGTACCACCTCGTCCAGACGAGAAAACGCCTGTTTTACCCCGAAAAGGCGTAAAAAAAGCCAAGTCTAAAAGACTTGGCTTTTGCTTAAAATCCTGCTTGTTTGATATCTCTATCGGTAGCACGTTTGACGTCGCGTTCGGCGATTGCCTGTTTTTTGTCGTAGGTATGTTTGCCTCGGCAAAGGGCGATTTCCATCTTGACCAAGGCGTCCTTAAAATACAGTTTTAAGGGGACGAGGGTATAGCCTTGGCGGTTGATTTTGCCTGCGATTTTTGCGATCTCGCTCTTGTGCAGTAGCAGCCTTCTATCCTTTCGCGTATCCTTGTCACTCATGATATCCGCCTTGTTGTAGCGCGCGATGTGCATGTTTTTAACGGAGACGAGGTTGCCGCGGATAAAGCAGAAACTGTCGTTCATATTGACGGCGCCTGCCCGTACCGACTTAATTTCGTCGCCCGTCAGCACGATGCCCGCCTCGTATTTTTCCTCGATAAAATACTCGAACGAGGCGCTTTTATTGACGGCTATAATCTTCACGGTCTTCCTCCTTTTTGCCTAAAAAAGCAAAGATAGTGCGGCGCTTTTCAAAGTCGACGTCCTCGACGCGCACGCGGATACTATCGCCGATAGTAAACGATTGTTTGTCCCCTTTTAAGGTGAATTTTTCGCTGACGCACTCGTACTCGCCGCGCAACGTATCGATAGGGATAAGCCCTTCGATAGTGTTTTTCAGTTCGGCAAAGACGCCGAAATTAGTGACGCCCGACACGACGGCGTCGTACGTTTTACCTATCCTGTCGCTCATATACATCGTCGTGTATAAGGCGTCGACTTCGCGTTCTGCTTCGGCAGCGTTGCGCTCCGTCATAGACGATCTGTCCGCGGCTTCGGGGACGAAATCCTCGTACATGGTACACGCATTTTCGTATCTGCCCCCTATGATTTCCTTAATGATG
>JAFVXN010000039.1 GCA_017501125.1 Clostridia bacterium | reverse complement strand
GGCATTGTCCGGTGGTCAAAGACAACGTGTTGCGCTCGGCCGTACCATCGTTCGTGAACCCAAAGTATTCTTGCTCGACGAACCTTTGTCCAACTTGGACGCAAAACTCCGTGCTTCGATGAGAACGGAAATCTCCAAGTTGCACGCACGTCTTGCTACGACGTTCATCTACGTCACGCACGACCAAATCGAGGCTATGACGATGGGTACCCGTATCGTCGTTATGAAAGACGGTTTCATGCAACAGGTTGATACCCCTCAAAACTTGTACGACTATCCCATCAACTTGTTCGTTGCAAGTTTCATCGGTACCCCTCAGATGAACTTCTTCAAAGACGCTCGTCTCGTATCTAAGAAACAAGGCAACGCCAACAAGATCGGCGTAGAATTCGTCGGTGGCAACTGCATCATTCTTCCTAAGGGTGTCGTTGCTCGTATTAAGAACTTGGAAGAATATCTCGATCAAGACAGACCCATCACGCTTGGCGTACGTCCCGAAGATATCCACCAAGACCAAATGTTCATTGCTAACTCTCCCGACACCATCGTTAAGGCTCGTATCGACGTTATCGAAAAGTTGGGTGCTGAGACGCAAATCTACTGCGAACTTGACTACCAAGACAAGGAAAACTCCGTCGTAGACAGTTCCACGCAGATGATCGCGAAGATTTCCAGCCGTGCAGTCGTTGCGCTTGACGAAATCGTAGAACTTGCTTTCGACGCACAACACATTCATATGTTCGACGGCGTCACCGAAGCGACGATGCTCGAAAGAGACGAAGGCTACGAATATATCGAAGAAAACGCAGAAGGCGCAGCGTTCGTGCCTCCTACACCTCAAGAAATGCGCGCTCGTATCGATGCGGCTCGTACCGTGACGAAAGAGATGAAGGCGCAGATGAGAAGAGACGCGAAGATTGCAAAATCTTCTCAAAAATAATTAAAAGATTATTTATCAATCGGTCGTATAATTACGACCGATTGTTTTTTCTTGATAAAAATTGCGCGCGCCTATGTATTCTTGTTGTCATTTTTCAAAAAAAGTATTAAAATAATAGGGTTGATTAACAAGCAAACAGCGAAGAAGGACTCGTATGATAAGAGAAGATTTAAGAAACGTAGCAATTATCGCACACGTCGACCACGGTAAGACGACGCTCGTCAACGAAATGATGGCGCAAGGCGGCGTATTCCGCGACAACCAGCAGATTCAAGACAGGGTGATGGACTCCAACGATCTGGAAAGGGAACGTGGCATCACCATTTTGGCGAAAAACACCTCCGCGCACTACAACGGCGTCAAGATCAACATTATCGACACCCCTGGTCACGCCGATTTCTCGGGCGAGGTGGAGCGTGTCTTGAAGATGGTGGACGGTGCACTCGTGCTCGTAGACGCTGCGGAAGGGCCCCTGCCACAGACGAGATTCGTCTTGCAAAAGGCGTTGCAGTTGGGACTGAAATTGATTATCGTCATCAACAAGGTAGACAGACCCGACGCCCGTATTGCGGAGGTCGTGGAAGAGATGCAACTTTTGATGATGGAGTTGGACGCTACGGACGAGCAGTTGGATAGCCCGATTGTGTATTGTTGTGGCAGACAAGGTACGTCGTCTTTGGACGCAGACAAGCAAGAGGAGAACCTCGTGCCCCTCTTTGAGACGATTATCAATACGATTCCCGCCAAGGAAGTGGACGTGGACGGCGCAGGTCAACTCTTGGTCTCCTGCATTGACTATAACGAGTTCGTTGGTCGTATCGGTATCGGTAGAATAGAACGTGGAAAATTGAGAATTAACGCACCCGTGTCCGTGTGCAACTTCAATAATAACAAAGTACGCACCAATTGCCGCATCGTTAATCTTTACCAAATCGAAGGGCTGGAAAGGACGCTCGTCGAAGAGGCGCAGGCGGGGGATATCGTCGTCTTTTCGGGGATTGAAGGTTTAAATATCGGGGATACGGTATGCGACCCTAACAAAGTTGAGCCCGTGCAATTCGTCAGCATTGAGGAGCCGACGGTCGAGATGACCTTCTCGGTTAACGACAGCCCCTTTGCGGGGAAGGAAGGAAAATTCGTCACCTCTAGACAACTTCGCGACAGGCTGTATCACGAGTTGCTCCGCGACGTGTCTTTGAGGGTTAGCGACACCGACCATACGGACAGTTTCCGCGTGTGCGGTAGGGGTGAGATGCACCTTTCCATTTTGATTGAAACGATGCGCAGAGAAGGGTATGAGTTTCAGGTCTCTACGCCGCGCGTGCTGTATAAGGAGATTGACGGCGTCTTGCACGAGCCGATCGAGCGTTTCCTTGCCGACGTGCCCGAAGATATGACGGGTCCCGTCTTTTCGGCGATGGGCAATCGAAAGGGCGTCTTAATGCATATGACCGCTATCGGCAGCCGTATGCGTCTGGAATTCTCCGTCCCCTCCCGTGGGCTTTTCGGTTATAAGAGTGAATTTTTGACCGCAACCAAAGGTCAAGGCATCATGAATACCATCTTTTTTGGCTACGAGCCCTACAAAGGGGACATGCAGCGTAGGAGTACGGGTTCTCTCGTTGCCTTTGAGACGGGTGACGCCGTCACTTACGGATTGTTCAACGCACAGGGCAGGGGCACGCTGTTTATCGGCGCAGGCACCCCCGTGTACGAGGGCATGGTCGTAGGGTATACCAACTTGGCAGACGATATCAACGTCAACGTCTGTAAGACGAAACACCTCACCAACACCCGTTCTTCGGGTAGCGACGACGCGCTGACCTTGGTGCCCGTGGTTAAGATGAGCCTTGAGGAGTGTCTGGAGTTTATCGCCGACGACGAATTGTTGGAGGTCACCCCGAAATCCTTACGTATCCGCAAACGTATCTTGAACGGCGAACTTCGCGCCAAGGCAAGATTCAAGGACAAGAACAGGTAAAATATGAAGGGATATATCTTTGATTTTGACGGTACGCTCGTCGATTCGATGGACCCTGCTATTGACGCTTTGCTCGGTTTCTTGCGTGAAAAAGGGGTCGATTATCCCGACGATATCGTGTCGATTATGCTCCCGCTGGGCTATAAGGGGATTGCCAAATATTTCGTGGAAGAGTTCAGCATCGGCACGGACGTGGACGACGTCTTTGCGCAACTGATTGCTCGGCTCGTGCACGTATATGCGTACACGGTGGGGGCAAACGAGGGGGTAGACCCTCTCTTGCACCGCTTGAAAGAGGAGGGCGGTAAGGTGTACCTTTTGACGGGTAGCCCCAAAGACTTCTTCGAGCCCTGCTTAAAAAGGCTGGGGTTGTATAATCTTTTCGACGGTTGTTGGTCGGTGGCGGAATTCGGCTTGACCAAGGCGGACGAAGGGTTGTATAGGGCGGTTAGCCAAAGGATAGGCATAGAGGTAGCGGATTGCGTCGTGATAGACGACAGCGCCGAGGCGCTTGCGACGGCGCATGCCGTCGGTATGAAGACGGTGGGAGTATACGACAAGTATTCCGCCCACGATGAGGCGAAAATGCGCGCCTTCGTAGATAAATATCTCTACAATTTCAACGAGTTTTAATAAAAACGTCTCCGTGTGCGGGGGCGTTTTTCTTTTATAATATATACGGTCGCGCGCACGCGTACGCGCGCGTATGTATAAAAGGCGGAGATTAGGTCAATAAAAGGGGTGCGAAAAAAATTTTTTTCAAAAAAGTAAAAAAAGTTGTGTCAAACGTTTGACATACGCTTGCTTTTTTGGTAATATAAGTAGGCTGTGTAATTATGCGGTGTATAGGGTTGAAGCGGGAAGTTGCTGAAAAACGGGACAAAAAGCCGTCCTAACAGGTAATTTCCGTGGACAAAAGTGGGGGCTAGACTCCTGCGACTAACCGAGGCTTTACGCAAATGCTCGGTAAAAAAGAGTGTTTTTATTTTGCGGAAAACCTCGATACACACGGATGTGTTGATACAGCAAATAAAACGTTAGTATAAAAAGGAGAAACAACAATGGCAGTACAAAAAATCAGAATTAAGTTGGCGGCTTACGATCACGAACTCGTAGACGAAGCGGCAAGCAGAATCGTGGAAACGATGAAGAAGAGCGGTGCAAAGATCTCCGGTCCTATTCCCCTTCCTACGGAAAGAGAAATCGTCACGATCCTCCGCTCCCCCCACAAATATAAAGACTCTCGCGAACAGTTCGAACTTCGCACCTACAAGCGTATCATCGATATCTATTCGCCCAACGCAAAGTTGCTTGATTCTATCCACCTCCCCGCAGGCGTAGACATCAAAGTTAAACTTTAACCTTTTGCCGAGAAATACTTTCAAAGGTATTCGAGAATAAATAAAAATTTTTAAGGAGTGAACTTTATCTATGAATAAAGCAATCATCGGACGCAAAGTTGG
>JAFVXN010000038.1 GCA_017501125.1 Clostridia bacterium | reverse complement strand
CCGTCGATGTAATCGATTATTTTTTGCTCCAATTCCGCAAGGCGTTCTCTTTTGCCCGCGCAGTATTCGTTGAGTAAAGTACGACAACTATTCAGTCTTTGGATAAGCCCGCCAAAACGCACGTCCATTACCTCGAAGCCGTTTTGCATATTCTCCAAATACCAATATTCTCTAAAGGTCTTATAGAACTTTTTAATGCGCTTTATCACCAAAGGATAGACCTTATTCGCCAGGTATTTCAGTTGCTTTTTATCCCCTTCTTTATACGCTTTTCTCGTACGGACACCCAAGTCAAATTTATACTCCATAACCTCGGCAAGAGCCTTAGCCTTTCTAAAAATATAACCCCATTTTTCGTCCTTCAAGTAGGGGCGCAAAGCCTCCGCCGCCTCCTTAAAAATATGCCTTTCGCTTTGATCGACCGTAGAGTCGTAAATGCCCGCAAACACATCGTTGTAAAGGAGATATTTGGTGGGGGAACACATCTCGCCAAACCCCTCTCTCGGCTTCAACTTGTCCGCGTTTTCCAGCGCCATAAAGGCGTCGAAATCCAGCCCCATCAACTCCTTAAAGCGGGCTTTTATCTTGTCTATATCGTGGTTGCCGTGCGCGTATTCGGACGCCGCAACCAGCGTCGGCATCGTCGACCAAAGGGAGCTTTCGTTGACGCTATCCCCACCCCAAATGGTGATGGTAGCCTCTTTAATCCCCTTTTCGATACACGCCTCAAACGCTGCCTCTGTGATTTTGAGGCTGTACGAGTTGTTTACGTTGTAGCCGATATAGTCCCAAACGCCGCCGTCAAAGACGATATCGTCCGTGATTTTTTGGAATTTTTCAATAAAATTGATATAGTGTTCCTTCTCCGTGCTGTAATAATCCCAATAGTGAATTTTTACGTTGTCGGGCATACTCTTTCGTACTTCTTCGCTCTTGTCGAAGGTCATGGGACCACGCTCGTACGCGCCGTACGCCATACGAATATACATATCCCCCCACATCTCCGTCTTCACGTCGTACTTTTTACAAATTTCCAGCACCCTCGCGACGTGTTCCTTCATGATCTCCACGCGATCTTTCGGGCCGTTGACGTCTTGATACTTTCCTCTGCCTAACTGGAAAGCCTCGTCCATACCCAAGTGGATAATTTTTGAGGAAAAACACTCCGACATCGTCTTAATCATCTTTTCGACGATTTCGTACACCCTATCGTTGCCCACCATCATAATTTCGTCGATGTCGCGAAGGGGCAAGTACGGCGGCCAGCGAAACATAAACCCTAAGTGAGCGAGCGTTTGGATTGTGGGAATAACAGTAATGCCCAGCGATTTTGCGTGCGCATCCAGTTCCTTCATCTCTTCAACCGTGTATTTGGCGCGAAGATAGGCAAAGAAGGGCTCCCCTTCAAGGCCGTATCCTGCCGTAATATCCAAATAAAAGGTGTCGTAATGCAACTTAGCGAGGTACTCCATAAATCTCTTTAAGGTGTCCACCGAGCGGAGCGTGCCGCAAGAGGATACTAATACCCCAAGTTTTTCAAATTTTCTTTGCATTTTTGCTCCTTTTGTCGCAAAATACAGCGGTTTGCCACCGCTGTATTTTTTATCGCTTATGCGCTTGCTTTCTTATAAGACGCCCAGTCGATTTCTTTACCTGCGCCCGTACAATAATAGATATAAGGGTTCTTCAACTCGCCCGTGTCTTTATCCATAGGGTTAACCGTACCACCTACCAAAGGCATACCACTCGTACAGTTGCCGTCTGCATCATAGTAAATGTTACCGTAAGAAATCGAGCCGTCGCTAGTGATAAATTGCGTCGTATCGTACGTACTGCACTTTTGACCGTATTGGAAACGAATACCGTCGTAAACGATACTTGCGCTGTTGCTATGCATATGGCCAAAGAAGAAGGAGTCCGTACCAAGCGCCTTGATTTGATTGAATATCGTATTGTCATACGTACCGTGAATGCCTGCCGTATCCCAGAAATCGGGCACGGGATCGCCTTGCCACAACCAATACAACGCACCGATATCACCTTCACGGTGT
>JAFVXN010000037.1 GCA_017501125.1 Clostridia bacterium | reverse complement strand
CCGTAATGTCGAGAGTATCCGAGCAAACTCCAAGTGTTATACCCGCTATGTATTCCTTTTCTTTGGCTAGAAGGAATTCGGAAGCTTTCACAGCACGTCCGATGAGTATTACAAGCACTCCTGTTGCAAGCGGGTCGAGAGTTCCGGTGTGCCCCACCTTTTTGGTGTTGAAAAGCTTTCGCATTTTGTTTACCATGTCGTGAGACGTTACACCCGAAGGTTTGTTAAGGCAGAGGATGCCGAAGTTTTGCCGTTCTGACATTATTAGTCCTTTCGGTATTACTTAATATACTTGTTTAGAGCGTCAATGACAAGAGTTTTCGCCTTGTCAATGTCCGATGCCATTATCGTCGCTCCTGCGGCGCGAAGGTGCCCGTGCCGAGCATCAAAATGATAATAGGCCAGCCCCAAATAATGTTGTCGTTGGCGAATTTAATCGCATCAGCCAACCCCTCTACAAACTGCATAAACCCTTCCTTTCGCAACGCGTGCGTGTTGAAATACCCAATTATGATATCACACGCACAGGCGCGTTGTCAAACTATTTTACCACCGCTTTCCCCCTTCCTTTTCGCCAAAAGCACAATTTTTCTTGGACCTATTGACATTTTGACGCTCGTAGGATATAATGTAAGTTGAGTTAGCATTTATTTTTATAAAAATAAAGTTGCGCCGCAAAAACCTCGCGGCGAAAGGGAAAAGGATGAAAGGGATTATTTTAGCAGGCGGCAGCGGTACGAGACTGTACCCCTTGACGCTGGTGACGAGCAAACAACTGTTGCCCATCTACGACAAACCGATGATTTATTATCCGTTGTCGACGCTGATGCTGGCAGGCATCAAGGACATCTTGATTATCTCCACGCCCGAGGACACGCCCCGCTTCAAAAACTTGCTCGGCGACGGGTCGAAATTCGGCATCTCCCTCTCCTACGCCGTCCAACCCAAACCCGAAGGGCTTGCGCAGGCGTTTTTAATCGGCGAGGAGTTTATCGGGGACGACGCTTGCGCGCTGATTCTCGGCGACAATATCTTCTACGGCGCAGGACTGGTCGCACACCTTCGCAACTCGGTCAAGCGCGCCCAAGAGGAAGATTGCGCCACGCTGTACGGCTACTACGTCAAAGACCCTGAAAGATTCGGCATCGTGGAACTGGACGAGAATAAAAGGGCAATTTCTATCGAAGAGAAACCCAAGCATCCTAAGTCCAACTACTGTGTGACGGGGCTGTACTTCTACCCCAAAGGAGTCAGCGAAATGGCGAAGAAGGTGACCCCCTCCGCCCGTGGCGAGTTGGAGATTACCACCCTCAACAATCTGTACTTAGAACAAGGCAAAATTCACGTGACGACGATGGGCAGAGGCTACTCTTGGCTGGATACGGGCACGCACGAGTCGCTGACCGAGGCGTCCAACTACATCCAGACGATGGAGACGCACCAAGGGCTCAAGATTGCTTGTCTTGAAGAGATTGCCTTCACCAACGGTTGGATTAGCAAAGAGCAACTGCTCTCCGCCGCCGACCTCATGTCTAAGAACCAGTACGGCGAATACTTAAAACGCGTCGCCGAAGGACATATTCTTTACTACCCCGCTTTGAAAAACTAATAAAAGGAAAAGGCGACGGCACAACGGGTGGTTGATTAGCGTAAAGCAGTCTGCCGTTAAAAAACATAAGCAAGACAAGCAAATGGCGTCGGGCTCGTACCCTCAGCGGTACGAAACCAAGCCCTTTGCGCCGTATTGAGAGATGTTTTATAGGCAGAAATCAACCAAAAGTCGTGACGGAGCCGAGGAACAAGTATGGCTACTATTTTAGTGACGGGTGGCGCTGGGTTTATCGGCGCAAACTTCGTCTATTTACAACTCGATAAGCACCCCGAGGACAGGATTGTCTGCATCGACAAACTGACCTACGCAGGCAACTTGGAGACGCTCGAAAAGGCACTCGCCTACCCCAACTTCCGTTTTGAAAAGATTGATATCTGCGACAAGGAAGGGGTCTTCCGTATCTTTGAGGAAGAAAAACCCGATATCGTCGTCAATTTCGCCGCGGAAAGTCACGTGGATAGGTCGATTGAAAACCCTTCCATCTTCTTGGAGACGAATATTATCGGCACGCAGGTATTGATGGACGCCTCGAGAAAATTCGGCGTAAAACGCTACCACCAAGTATCCACCGACGAGGTCTACGGCGATTTGCCCCTCGATAGACCCGACCTATTATTCACGGAAAACACCCCCTTACATACGAGTTCTCCCTACTCCTCCTCCAAGGCAGGGGCGGATTTGCTCGTCGGGGCGTATCATAGGACGTACGGATTGCCGACGACGATTAGCCGTTGCTCCAACAACTACGGTCCCTATCAATTCCCTGAAAAACTAATCCCCT
>JAFVXN010000036.1 GCA_017501125.1 Clostridia bacterium | reverse complement strand
CAGCGCATACCTGCCCCCTTGATTTTCATACGGAAGGACGAGAGTATGTACGAGGGTAGGGTGATTTTCGCGCAGGGACAGCACCGATTCCGCAGCATCTAAATCGACGCCCTGTGCCCCGCCCGATAAAAAATGGCTGACTCCTTCCTGCTCGATAAGGAGCGCCAGCACCTGCCGTAGCCTTTGCTTGTAGACGTCCGTGTGCATATTGTCGCCGTACGTCCAAGGGAAGCCGCTAGGTCTTCGCCCCGTGATACAGCATATTTTTTGATGGGATTCGTTTTTGGTCATAGCATTATTATAAGCCAAACCCACCCGTTTGTCAACGATACGAAAAGAAAAAGAGACAGGTATGAAAACCTATCTCTTTTTTATTTTTTGCGTAAGAAGGATTTGCGCCTTTAGCGCTCCTTGATTAAGATTGCCTTATCCTTTAAGTGGTGAACGTTGTATTTAATTTTACAGCCACTTTCGTCTTCCAAACCGAGCAAATAATCCGTACTGACGTCAAAAAAGCAGGCGATAACCGCCAGCGTTTCTAAGTCGGGCTGGCTCCTGCCGCATTCCCAATCACAGACGCTACTGTTGTTAGTTTGTAGGATATCGGCGAGTTGCTTTTGCGTGAGGTCGGCGTTTTTTCTCAAATCACGCAACCGTTCTCTAAATATTTTCATTCGTCCTCTTCTCTATTTTTGCGATGCGCTCGCAGAATCTTACAGTATTTTTGCGATGCGCTCGCAGAATCTTACAGTATTTTTGCGATGCGCTCGCAGGATCTTACAGTATTTTTGTGATGCGCTCGCAGAATCTTACAGTATTTTTGCGATGCGCTCGCAGGATCCTACAGTATTTTTGTGATGCGCTCGCAGAATCTTACAGTATTTTTGTGATGCGCTCGCAGAATCTTACAGTATTTTTGTGATGCGCTCGCAGAATCTTACAGTTATTAGATTAAGAAACTGTACAATCCTATTATAGGGAAATTCCCTAAAAATAGTTGACATTAGGGAAAATCCCTAATATAACAATAAAATGGGGTAGAAAGTGGGGTAGTACAAAAAGCGGGAAAGCCTTATAAATAAAGGAGATTAGCGCTTTTTTCAAAGGTGAAAAGTGGGGTAAAAAGTGGGGTAAATGCAAAAAACGGGTAAAAAATAGCACTTTCGCTAGCGAAGGGCAAAAGTGCAAAAATGGGCAAAAATGCCCCGAAAATAGCAAAAAACCCCGTTTTTTCGGGGTTTTTCGTGGCGCAGAGAAGAGGATTTGAACCTCCGGATACATTCCTGCATCACACGATTTCCAATCGTGCGCCTTAAGCCACTCAGCCATCTCTGCAAAAGGCTTTCTTTCAAAAGCCATATTATAGTACTGTATTTTTTCAAAAAAGGCAAGCGTTTTTCGCCCCTTTTACAAAAATCTTTGAAAATTAGTGGGGCAAAATTCGCCGTCCGTCAATTTTTTACGCCTTGTAGCAGTCGCACGCTTTTCCGTCGGGCAAGAATCCCGTGTCGCTACATTTTTTGCAGGCGTATTGCGGCTCGAGGTGCGCTTCGCTCAGGTGCATCTCAGTCAATAGTTCCTTGCGACGCGCCTTGAGTTTTGCCTCCTTTTCCTGCAATTGCGCAAGATCTTTTCCGCCGTAGACGGCGGCTTTGGCAAGTTGCAGTTGCATGCGGGTAAGTGCCGTGGTAATCTCTTTGAATTCCTCGTTCTGCAAGGCTTTTTGCTGATATTTTTCCGCGATACTCTCCGCCTTTGCCCTTCTTGCGGCGTAGAAAGTTTCTCTATCCGCTTTGGCGTTGATTGCTTCGATAGTGGGGTTGACGAAGGCGGGCTTGGCGTGCGTAGCGGGTGCGTTTTCAGGGATTGCGGCGACGGTGAATACGCCGTTTTCCTTCCATCCTGCGAGTATCTTATTGATATAGGGGATAGGCGCGGCGGTGCCCGCGGCGCGTTTTGCCCCTTCGAGGATCATCTCGTCCGAAAAATTCCATCCCCTCCAAACTTGCAAAAGGGAAAGACCAGCCTCGCTCTTTCTCGGGATGCCGCAAAGATCTTGAATCTTGGTAAAGAGTTTGAGGTCGGCGTTCTTTTCTTTGAGGAAGGTGGATACGCCGTCCGTGGACAACGTCCCTTGCGCGAATAATTTCTCTAAGAAATCGTCCAGCGCGGCAAAATCCGACTTGCCCGATCTCAGGCAGAAAAGCGCGGCGTCGAGGAGAGATTCGTCTTCAAAACCGTACTCTTTCCACTTGTGGATATATTCGTCGATAAAGGGGGCGGGGTTGCTGATTTTTACGCCCAACTTTTTGCCGATTCTAAAGGTGAGATTAGCGAGTTCGTCCCGCTCCTCAAGATAGGCTTTTACGTCTTTAGACGTAAATTTCCCCTTTTCCGCGAGGTCTTCCAAGACCAGAGCGAGGGATTGCAGGGTGCCTTTTTTGAGGTACTTTGCCGCAGCGAGGATGCCACCTTTGTCGAAGCCGCTATCCAGCCATTTTTGGTAGACGGCGTAGTCGTTGTCGTCTGCTTTTCGGGCGATGGACAGGGCGGCAAAGAGCGCGGTCATTTCCTTTTCGTGTGCGTTGTAGTTGGCGAGCGCTCTCTCCACGAGATCGTACGTCGTCCAGCCGTTCTGGATATACTTTTTCGCCTTATTGAAAATGTAATAGGTGGACACGCCCTCGCCTTGCTTGTTGATGCAGTATTCGGCAATCAGCAGGAACGCCATCGGCTGAATATCGTTCTCTTCCAAGAAACGCATATACTTAATCGCTTCGTTGTAGGGGAGGGGTTTGCCGACTTTTTGGAGTTTTCTTTGCAACTCGGTATTAAAATCGGTATATTTTTCGTATTTGATTTTTTTAGGCTTACCGCTAGAGGTGCGGACGGGGAGATACTCGACGTAAAAGGGCTCGTCCTCGCGACTCAAAATCTGCACGAGGTCGTAGTCTTGCCAGTAGGCGAACGCCTCCTTGACGGATTTTTCGTCGGCTTTTAAGACTTCTGCCATCGACGCGAGGGTAAAATCTCCTCCGCTTGTGCAAAGGAAGAGCCCGTAAAGGTAAACCTTCACTTGCAAATCGTTGGCGTCGGGCATATATTTGACGATGAATTTGTTGTCGATAGCGGTATAAGCGTTGTCACCGCCGTCTTTGGCAAACGCGCAAAATGCCATAATTTCTCCTTTGCGTACAACGGGCTATGCCCGTTTTTTGGGTTAAAATGTGAAAATCGCGTAAAAAATCTCGTTCTTTTCAGGTTGAAGGGTTGCTTTCTTTGCGGAGATGTGGTAAAATAAAACGGAATCGGTATCCTATCGCCACAAAAGAAAAGTAGGATTATTATAACTGCTTTCCTTGAAAATTGCAACCCATTTTTCGAAGGAAAACGAAAAAAGACGGAACGGACAAAGAAAAACCGCCTGCAAAACGCGGACGGAATCGGAGTGTTATGGTAAAAACGAAGCAACAACCTAAGGAAAAAATCCTGAGTGCGGTGTCAATCTGGAAGACGTACGATTGCAGCGCGCCGTTGGACGCTGTCCTTTTGCAAGAGAAGACGTACTTGACGGGGATGACCGTCAGTCACGTTTCCTTTAACGGCAGGGTGGCAGACGACGGTAGAGTGCGCGTGTATGCAAAATACGCCCGTCCCGTCTCTGCCACGGGGAAGTGTCCCACCGTTCTTTTGTTGCCTGACGCGGGCAAGGAGTTGGACGAGGAGTTGCTCACCTATTTCGTGGAGAAGGGATATGCGGTACTTATGCCCGATTATTGCGGTGAGACGGAAAAAGTCGAGCCCGCGCAAGAAATCGTGCAAGAGCCGAGCCCCGAAGGCGAACAACTGGCGATGTCTTTAGAGATAGAGGAAGAGGCGACGGCTGAGGTCGTGGCGCAAGAAGACGAAACGCCTATGACGCATACCGTCTATCCCCCCTCGCTTGCTTACGCCAATTACGCGGTGGCGCAAGGTTTTGAAGGGCTGGAAGGGCTGTCTGCCGACAAAACGTGTTGGTACGAGTGGACGTACGTCGCCCTCTACGCCATCGAATACTTAAAGAGCCTCGGCGCGACGGATATCGGCGTCGTCGGCATACGCGTAGGTGGTGAAATTGCGTGGAAAGTGATGCTTTCCCCCGACGTGAAGTGCGGCGTGCCCATCAACGCGGCTGGCTGGAGATCGTACAAGGACGTTAAAAAATTCGACGACGCGGCACAGATGTATTTGAGTGACGAAAGGCACCGTTATATTGCGGGGATCGAGTCGCAAAGTTATGCGCCTTTCGTAAAATGTCCCGTGCTGATGCTTTGCGCGCTCAACGATTATTCCTTTGATTACGATAGGGCGTACGATACCTTTACCCGCATCAATAGCGAGAAGACGAGCGGTATTTTTTATTCCCACGATACGGGTTCTTGTATCGGTGGCGAGGCGCTTACCGATATGGATATGTTCCTGCAAAAGCGCTTAAAGGGCAGAGAAATTTACCTGCCGAAGCCGCTCAACGTGTCTTTAGACGTCAAAGACGGCGCGTGGACGGTGTCGGTAGAGAGCGACCCCGACGGGTTGTTGGACGTGTTAGAGGTATACGCTGCGGAGACGGACGGCAAAACCCGTTCCGTATACAGAGAGTGGCAAAGGGTGTATTCCGCCAAAGGGAAGAAGGTCAAGGACGGCAAGGTTTCTTGCCCGCTGACCGTTTTTGAAGGTACGTCTTCCGTGTGCGTGTACGCGTATGCGAGATACCTCAACGGCTTTGCCGTCGTATCGAAGGTTGTTTCGCGAAAAAATCCCGACGTCAAGAAAAAAGCGGTCAAGACGCGGATGATTTTCTCGGGCGAAGATATCGGCTGTTTTTGCGTGGCGGATCATACGCAGTATTCCGTCGGTGGGATTTTCTTGGATAAAGAGGCGTTCCCTTGTATGCAGCAGGGCGCGGACGGATTGTACGGCGCTTCCTGCGTGGGTGGCTTAAAAACGTATAAAATCAGTTCCCCGAAATACCGTCCCGACGACAACGCGTTGCTCGAATTCGAGTTATATTCCTGCAGGGACGACAAGGTGCGCGTGTCCATCGACGTCTCCAAAGAGGACTTGCACGAAAGGTTCAGTTGCATTTGCTCGGTCAAGGGCGGCGGCAAGTGGAAGCGTATCGTCTTGACCTCGGCGGAATTCAAAGGGGAAGAGAGTGGCGCGTCGTTGGAGAGATTCTCCGACGGTTGGGCGTTGCTGTTCGACTGTGAGAGCGAAGAAAACGACATTATGGTCACCAATATTCTTTGGCTATAGGGCGGCGTATGAAAGATAAGCAAATCACAGAGAGCGAATTATACGAGTCTCGCTTTCCCTTTATCGGTCGATATAGGTTCGTCATTTGGTTGCTGAGCGTCATACTTGCGATCGTGTCGGCGCTCTGGGTGACGACGGGCGTGCGGGCTGGCTGGTACGAGGCAATCGGCGGCGTACAAGTCAGTGGAAAATCTATGATGGAGACCCTTCAAGACGGCGATAAATTGCTGGTCGCTAAGACGGGCTGGTGGCATCAGGCGGATTACGGCGACGTTATCATCGTGCAAGTCGACGGCTACGAGGAATGGCAAGGAAAGGGGACGAAATTCATCATCAAGCGCCTCATTGCCAAAGAGGGGGACAGCGTGTTCTGTCAGGCAGGTACCGTCTACCTCAAAAAATCGTGGGAGAGCGAGTATACGAAACTCAACGAGCCCTACGCCTATTACGGTGACGGCGGAGCGAAGGATAAGGACGATTATCACTTTGCCTCACGGGCGTACCCTTACGTGGTAGGGGAAGGCGAGATTTTCTTCCTCGGCGACAACCGCTTTAACAGCGAGGACAGCCGATACAAGGAAGGGGGGTCAAAGTTGCACGGACGGCTGTACCGTAGTGAAGACATATACGGCACGGTGCCCAACTGGGCGATTGAGTATAGGACGAAGATAGAGTCGTGGCTTTTTAGATAACGGGCGTTTATAAGCCTTGGTCAAAATCAGTTTTATCGCATAGTTCTTGAAAAAATGAACTATAACCAATATAGCAAACATAAAAGGAGTAGTATTTATGGCAAACATTAGGATTACGTCGGATAGCACGTGCGATTTGCACGCAATTTCGCAAAAGAGAAACATTGGCATTTTTCCGTTTCAGATTATTTTGGATTCGCAGTCGTATTTTGACGGGGTAGACATCACCCCGCAAGACATTTTCAACTTCGTAGAGGAGACGAAGATTCTCCCTAAGACCAGCGCGCCTAGCGTAGGCGACTACGAGGAATTTTTTGAAAAGGAATTGAAGGGCTACGATTGCCTTATCCACTTCAACATTTCTTCTAAGAGTAGCGGTTCGCACAACTTTGCCGTAGAGGCGTCTAAAAAATTCGACGGGAAAGTTTTCGTCGTCGATTCCAAGGCGTTGTCCACGGGGCAAGGCTTGCTCGTATTAGAGGCGGCGGATATGCGCGACGCAGGCAAGTCGGCAGAAGAGATCGTCGCGGCGGTAAACGAGATTAGGGATAGGATTAATACCTCCTTTATCCCCGACAGCCTTGACTATTTGCACAAGGGCGGTAGGGTATCCGGCATGGTAAAAGTCGTCGCCGGTCTTTTCAAAATTCACCCCCTCATCTATATGAACGACGGCCAACTCGTGCCTGGGGAAAAATATAGAGGCAAGATGACGCAGATCACCAAGCAATACGTGCAAAACTTAAAGGAAAAATATCCTACGTACGACAAGCGCCGTTGCTTTATTACCCACTCCACGGCAGAGCGGGACGTGGTCGACGCCATGAAGGAAGCGGTGCAAGCGATGTTCGAGTTTGACGAAATCATCGAGACGGTGGCAGGGTCCGTTATCACCAGCCACTGCGGTAAAGGCACTATCGGCGTATTGTTTATTTACGAATAAGAAACATTTAAGGAGTAGGTATGGTATCCGTTTATAACGACGCCGATTACGAGGCGGTATTAAAGCAAAAGCGAACCCTTCTTATCGTATTTTGGGCGCTGACGGCGGCTTATCTTGCTTGGTGCGTCGGTTGGTTGATTTATTATACGACGTTGCCCGTCTATCCCGAGATAGACAGGATTCTTCCGCAGGTAGCCGTCTACGCGGCGACGGGGGTGTACATCGTCTTCGTCGTGCCCTTTATCGGCATCAAGTTCAATCGAGTCAATAAGTATTGCAAGATGATAGAACTGTTGTCCGTCGGCACTAAGAACGTGGAAGAAAACTACTTTATGGGCTTCTACAAAAAGCAGTTGCAAAAAGACAGCGTCGACGTCATCTCCTGCGTCTTCCGCACGTGGAATAAAAAGAGCAGGGATTGGTCGGAGCGTGAGGTTTATTTCGACAACGAGCAGGACTGGCCCGAGTTGGAGCGTGGCGATTACGTCCGCTACGTCGTGCAGGCGAATTTCATTATTCAGTACGAAGTATTGCGCGTAGGTGCGATGCAAGAGGACGTGGAAAAAGGCTTGATTCCTAAGGATATGCTGGAAGAGGACAGACCCGTCTTCGGTAAGATTTACAACGTAGTCGCAGACGCGGAAGGCACAGAGGAAAAACCTGCTGAAAAGGTAGAGGAAAACGAATCGGCAGAGGAAAGCGCGCAAGAAGACACGGCAACGCCCGCCGAGGAAGAAGTAAAAGAAGAAACGTCCGTGGAAGAGGCGGAAGAAATCACGCAAGAGAAAACGAAAGAAGGAGACAACGCATGAAAGCAATCGTCACGGTGACGGGAAAAGATAAGCAAGGGATTATCGCAAAGGTAAGTTCCTTCTTGGCGTCGAAAGGTG
>JAFVXN010000035.1 GCA_017501125.1 Clostridia bacterium | reverse complement strand
TTATCAATCTCTCGCTCAAGTATTACCTTGCCGATTCCAATGGTATAATCTCAGCCTTTTACAGCACCCACGACGGATTCAATTTTTTTAAAGACGTATATGCTTCGCAATACTGCGTCGCGCTGTGGCAACTTTCGGTTGCGTACGCTTTAGTACGCGCCCTCAAGTTATCCTCGCGTTTCTTGTCTTGCTCGCATCTCCGCCTTTAATTAGGTGAGCGATGGGCAAAGCGTTGTACTGCGCGCTCTCTTGCTCGTGTACGATTTAGTACACTCCCGTCGAGAGTGCTCGCACGCCTTGTCTTGCTCGCATCTTCGCCTTTAATTAGGTAAGAGATGGGGCAAAGCCTTGTACTGCGCGCTCTCTTGCTGGCATCTGCGCCTTTTAATCATATTATAAACAAGCGAAATTTATTTGTCAATCATTTCATAAAAAAAAGAGGAAAAAAGATGAAATACGATTTTTACGCGTACATGGATAGGATGAAATACATCAAGCGCTGGCAATTGATGCGTTGTAGTCAAGAGGAGAACATTATGGAGCACTCCTACAACGTGGCTTTATACGCGCACGCGCTCGCTATCATAAAGAATAAGAAATTCGGGGGCAACGTGGACGTATCCAAAGCGGTGCTCTACGCCCTGTATCACGAGAGTAGCGAGGTGATGACGGGGGATTTGCCCACGCCCATCAAGTATTATAATCACAGCATCAGCGGTGCGTATAAGGATCTGGAAAAGAAGGCGTGTGAAAGGCTTTGCGAGATGTTGCCCGAGGAATTAGGCGAGGAGTTGTCCCCGTTCGTTTTAGCAGACGAGGACAGCGAGGAATATAAGATTATGAAGGCGGCGGACAGGCTCGCCGCGTACGTAAAATGCCTTAGCGAGTTGCGCTCCTCCAACGGGGAATTCGTCAAGGCGAAAAAGAGTATCGAGGAAGATCTCCGTCGTCGCAATATGCCCGAGGTGAACTATTTCTTGGAAAAATTTGCCGATTCTTTCTCCTTGACTTTGGACGAGTTGGAGAGTTTTTGATTGAAAAAAATCTAATAGCCGATAATAACCGCGGAGGTTGTGTATGAAGAAGAGATGGATGAAATGGATATCGATGGTCGTGGTGGCAGTTATCGCGCTCTTTGGCGCAACGGCGTGTCAGCAGTTGACGCGTAGAGAAGGGCTTTCCGCCTACGAAATCGCACTCAAAAACGGCTTCGTCGGGACGGAGGAAGAGTGGTTGCTCAGTTTGAAGGGGCAAGACGGTGACGACGGGGCGGATATGGATATCAACGCCATGTACGAGGCGGCGAAAGCGGACGGATTCCAAGGGAGCATGTCCGACTTCTTGAAGGAATATTTCAATGTTGAGGTGGGGAAAAACACGGACGTGGAGACGCTGGCGCACAACGTGATGTCCACGGTGTCCATTATGTGCGTCTTTGACGAACAGGTGAACGGTTCGACGCAGAAGGTGGTGTCGACGGGCAGCGGGGTCATCTATCACCTCGAAAAAGCCAACGGCAGGGCGTATATTATCACCAACTACCACGTCATTTACGAGACGGGCACGACGAATCCCAACGGCGTGACGGACGATATCTATTGCTATTTATACGGTGCAAAGAATTCCTTCTCGGCGGAGACCTACACGGACGAATCGGGAGACGCTATGCGTGCGCGCGTAGTGGGCGGATCGCGCGAGAACGATATCGCGGTGCTGGCGATTGAAGGGAGTGAGTATCTTAAAAATTCGCAAGCCGAGGCGGTGCGCGTTCGCGCGGAATCTTCGCCCGTATATCTCGGCGAAAAGGTATACGTCGTCGGCAACGCGGGTGGGCGCGGGATTTCCGTGTCCGACGGGGTCGTTGCCGTAGAGAGCGAATATATTGCGTTAGAGTCGCTCAACGACCCTGCACAGGCGACGTCGCATAGGGTAATGCGCACGGACGCCGTCGTCAATAAAGGGAATAGCGGCGGTGGATTGTTCGACGCCTACGGACAACTTGTCGGGATCGTCAACGCAAAGAGCAACGGGCTGACGCTGGATAACGTGGGCTACGCCATTCATATCGACAGGGTATGCCGTATCGCCGACGAAGTGATAGCGACGGGCAAGGCGGATAAGGGCTTGTTGGGCGTGACCTTGCAGGTGGAGACCTCTTACGGCGATATCGACGCGCACGGTAGGCTTTCTATCGTCGAGAAAATCACGGTTAAAGAAGCGCCTACGGACGAGAACTCGTCTGCGTACGGCGTCTTGGAGAACGGCGATATCATCAAGAAAATCACGATTGAGGGCAAGACCCACGACGTGACGAGGTTGTATCTGGTGGGCGAATTGCTCATTCTCGCAGAGGCGGGGGATACGATTGAGTTGGAGATTGAAAGGGCAGGGGTGATGATGACGAAGGCGATTACCTTTGCCGCCAAACATATGGTGACGATTTAAGCGGAGCAGGAGTATGCAAAAAGAAGAGTGGATTGCCTTTTTACAAGAGAATAAGCAGACGGACGGCTTTCTTTCCGCCCTGCCTTTGGGCTGGGACGCGGAAGGGAAGGCGGTGCACTCGCACCGAAAAAACAGGCAAGACAGATTTTGTCACACCTGCGTCACGGGCGCGAATCGCACCTCCTTTCTCGTGGATACGGTGGCGGCGTTGGCGACGGCGTACGGGGCGCAGGGCGCCTCCTTTTTGGTGCTGTCGCCCAAGACGGAGTATGCAAAACTTCTCACCTTGAAAGCGGTGGATATCACCGTGCCCTATTTTAGGACGAAAGAGGATTATACCACGTTGATGGCGCTCGCAAAAGAGCAGGTAGAGATGAGGAAAAAGAATCCTCGCCTGCCGAAATATTTCGTCGTCGTGGACGGGTTGGAAGGGTGCTCCTTTTTGCCGAAAGACAACGCCTGCACCTTTTTACGAGGGCTGGTTGACGAGTTGTCGGGCGGCGCGGAGGTGCTCAGTGGCGTGGACTTTAGCGGCAGTATTTTCTTAGGGTTTGAAGGCGCGTTCGTGGGCGTGGGCAACAGTCTCGTATCAACGGACGAAAAGGGGAAGGCGGACGTGACTTACGTCGGCGACGATTGCTTGCTCGATTGTCCGCAATCCATCTCCTACGCGCTTTGTTTTGGAGGAAACTAATGCCTGTGGAGGAGAAGAAAAATCTGCACCGCGTAGACGATTATCCCTACGAAGAGATTACCTCGCCGCTACTTGCGTGGTATAGGGAAAACAAGCGCGATTTGCCTTGGAGAAAGGACGGAGACCCCTATCGGGTTTGGGTGTCCGAGATTATGCTCCAGCAGACGCGCGTGGAGGGGGCGAAGGAATATTATAAAAGATTCCTAGAAAAATTCCCCACCGTGTACGATTTGGCGGCGGCGGACGAGGAGAGCCTACTCAAGGTCTGGGAGGGGCTTGGATATTACAGTCGCGTGCGTAATATGCAAAAAGCGGCAAGGCAGGTACGAGACGAACATGCTGGCGTCTTCCCTGATGCGCCTGAAAAGTTGCGCGCGTTGGCAGGGATAGGCGACTACACGGCAGGGGCGATAGCCTCGATTGCCTACGGTAGACGTGCCCCTGCGGTAGACGGCAACGTCTTTCGCGTGTTGTCGAGGTTGACGGAGAATCCCACGGATATTTCCCTGCCCGCCTATAAAAAATACTTGGAAGAAAAGTTGCGCGCCGTCTATCCTGAGGAAGGGAAGGCGTGCTCCGATTTTACGCAGGCGCTGATGGAACTTGGCGCGCTCGTTTGCAAGCCGACTTCGCCCGATTGCGAGACTTGCCCCTTACGGGCACTGTGCCGAGCAAAAGAACGCGGCAGGCAGGAGGATTATCCCGTCCTGCCGAAAAAGAAGGATAAGCGCGAAGAAAAGTTATTCGTTTTCGTCCTCGTGACCAAAGACGGAGTGGCGTTAAGGCGGAGGGAGAAGGGCGTCTTGAAAGGAATGTACGAATTCCCGACGGCGCCGCAAGATAGACCGAAAGAGGAGATTTTGCGCGGTTGGGGAGTGGACGACTATCGCATCGTAAAAGTTGAAAAAGCCGTGCATATCTTCACCCATATCCGTTGGGAGATGGATTGCGTGCTGGTGCGTGCGGAAAGCACTCCTTTCGAACAATTCACGATTCCGCAGATAAGGGAGAAGATTTCTTTGCCGACGGCGTTCGTCAAAGCCAAAGAAATGTTGGAGAAAGAGTATGGCGTATAAGTTGACGTTCGAGTTGGTCCCCGAGGAGTGTTGGCGTGCCAACTTGCGCGCTTTGTTGACGCAGACGGAGTGGGATATCGTAAGAAAGGACGCCTATAAGCGGAGTGGATACCGTTGCAGTAAGTGTGGCACAAAAGGCAGGTTAGAGGCGCACGAAGTTTGGCGCTACGACGACGAAAAGGCGTCGCAGACGCTCGTGGACGTGACGGCGTTGTGTTCGGCTTGTCACAAGGTAGTGCATATTTCGCGCACCTATCTCGTCGGCGAGGGCGAGGCGGCGGAGGAACATTTTAAGATGGTCAACGGCTGTTCGCAGGCGGATTTCCACGCGGAGTTGCGGCGCGTGAACGAAGAATACCGCCGTCGCAACGAAGTCGAGGGCTGGACGACGGATATGTCGTGGCTCGTCAAAAAATATAATATAGGGCTTGAAAAGCCTAAGAAAATATGATATAATGACAAAAAATCAAAGGTAGGAGAAGATTATGAAAGTATTACTCGTAAACGGTAGCCCTCACGCAAAAGGCTGTACCTACACCGCGCTTGCGGAGGTGGAAAAGGCGTTGCAGGAACAGGGAATTGAGACGGAGATCGTACATATCGGCGGCACGACGATACAAGGTTGTAGAGGTTGTTGGGCTTGTAAAAAAGCGGGCAAGTGCATCTACGACGACGAGGTAAACGCGTTCGTAGAGAAGGCGAAAGAGGCGGACGGATTCGTATTCGGTACCCCCGTGTATTACGCGTCGGCGAACGGCACCCTCGTTTCCTTCATGGACAGAGTGTTCTATAGCGGTGGCAAATATCTTTCCTACAAGCCTGCGGCGTCGGTGGTGAGTTGCCGTCGTGGTGGCGCTAGCACGACCTTTGACGTGCTCAATAAGTATTACACCATCAACCGTATGCCCGTGGTGTCCTCCAATTACTGGAACGAAATCCACGGCAACAAAGCGGAGGAGGCGTTGCAAGACGAAGAAGGGTTGCAGACGATGCGCGTGCTCGGCTACAATATGGCTTGGCTAATCAAGTGTATCGCGGCAGGCAAAAAAGAGGGAATCGAGCCCAAGGGCGAAAGAAAGATTATGACCAACTTTATCCGTTGACGGATTTTGGCGAAAACCGCATATACTGATAAAAAAACGGAGAGGTTTTATGGCGGATAGAAGAAAAATAGTATCGGTGATTGGCGACGCGAATATCGAGGAAGGTGGCGAAAAATATCGCCTCGCTTTCCAACTCGGCAAGGCGTTAGTAGACGCGGGGTACCGTGTCCAAAGCGGCGGTATGAAAGGGGTTATGCGCGCGGCGATGGCGGGTGCAAGGTCGTCAAAACGTTATAAAGAAGGGGACACGATTGCGCTGATTCCTTCCTTTGACGCGGAGACTGCCAACGAATTCGCGGATATCGCAATCCCTACGGGATTGGATTTGATGCGCAACGCCATGGTTGCCAACGCTTACGCCGTCGTCGGGATCGGCGGTGGCGCAGGCACGATGAGCGAGTACTGCTTTGCTTGGACGATGAAACGGCTGATAATCGCCTTCAAGAATAGTGGCGGTTGGAGCGAGAAGGTGGCGGATACGTGCATAGACGAAAGGACGCGTTATCCCCATATCCCCGACGATAGGGTGTACGGGGTCACGACGGCAGAGGAAGCCGTCCGTATCTTGGACGAAAAGATAGATATCTACACCCAACGCCATCAAGGCATAATCGGTGGCGGAAAATCGTAAAAAACGCTTGACAATCTTCCTTTAGAGTGGTAAGATAAGTAGGTCATAGGGGAGTAGTCGGCGTCAAAAGACGTCGCCACGTCTACAACACGGGAGTAATCCAAGGCGTGACTATAAACGACAAGACTTATGCACAAAAAGGGCCTTTGGTGGCTTTTTTGTGCATAGGTCTATTTTTTTCTTCTTATAGACGGCGCATCTCTTCGTCGCGGCTCACTTACATACTAGCGGTATGCGCGTTCGCCGCTCCTTGACCTGCTTGTCTCTAAAAAGAAAAGGGGGATTAAGGAAGACGGCGCATCTCTTCGTCGCGGCTCAGTCGTGTACGTCTATGTACGCTCCTTTGCCGCTCCTTGACCTGCTTTGTTTGTTAAAAAGAGAGGGCGGGTTAGTACGGTCGTTGAACGGCAATAATAGGAATAAATTTATCCAAAGAGGTATCTTATGGAAGTATGGACGATAATTTTGGCGATTTTGGCGCTGTTTGGCGGTTTCGTGCTCTTGATTAAGGGTGCGGACTGGTTCGTGGACGGCGCAGCGGGGGTGGCGGCAAAACTCCGTATCCCCAGCCTCGTAATCGGGCTCACGATCGTGGCTTTCGGCACGAGTGCACCAGAACTTGCGACCTCCGTTATTTCGGCGACAAAGAACAGTACGGCGATAGCAGTCGGCAACGTGTTGGGTAGTAATATTTGCAATATTTTGCTGATTCTCGGTCTGTCGTCCATCGTCGCGCCCCTTGCCGTGCAGAAGGATTCGTTGAAGATTGACTTGCCCGTTTTGCTGGGTGCGTCGGCGATGATTATCCTCTTCGGCGTGTTTGACGGGTATATCGACCGCTGGGAGGGCGTAGTGATGACGGTAATCCTCGTCGCGTATACCACGTTCCTGATTTTGATGGCGCTGAAACGCCGTAAAAAGGAGGAGGCAATCTTAGAAAACCACGAAGTGGTTGGGGGAGAAGAGGCGCCGAAAAAAGGCTTTAACGCTTGGTACGAGAAGATGAAGGCGAAGACTTGGTTTTTGATCGTGTTGACGGTCGTGGGGCTGGGTGTCGTCGTAGGCGGGTCGTATCTTGCCGTTGAGGGCGCTAAGACGATTGCGGCGGCAATCGGTATCCCTGAGAAGGTCATCGGGCTCACGGTAGTGGCAATCGGCACGTCCTTGCCCGAACTCATCACGTCCGTCATCGCGGCAAAGAAAGGCGAGACGGATATTGCCGTAGGCAATATCGTGGGTAGCAACCTTTTCAATATCCTGTTCGTCGCGGGTATTTCCTCAATCGTAGCGCCGCTTGATTTCTTGACGCCGAGGGCGAATTTCTTCGTCGACTCGCTGATTGCGCTGGGTGCGGCAGGGTTGCTTGCCTTGTTCGCGTACCTGCCTGGGCACAAACTCCGTCGTTGGATGGGGATAGTGTTGGCGACGGGCGCAGTCGGGTATTACGCGTACACGGTAATCATCACGGTACTTTCCGCGGCAGTTTAACAAAAAAAGTAAAAAAACCCCTGCAAAAACGCTTGCCAAAGGGCAGGAAATGATATATAATAATGTTCGACTTCGGGCGTTCCACTACCGTTAGGGTGCGATGAGGAATCGTACAGCAGGCATGAACGTCGCGTAAATAATGGAGGTAAAGTCAAAGATGAAAGGATTAATTGAAGCCATCAACGCAGAAAGTTTGAAATCCGAATTGCCCGCGTTCAACGTAGGCGACACCGTAAAGGTCGGTTTCAAAATTATCGAAGGCGGCAAGGAACGTATCCAGAACTTCGAAGGCGTGGTAATCGCTAAGAAGAACGGCGGCATTTCCGAAACGTTCACCGTCCGTCACATTTCCTATGGCGTAGGCGTAGAAAAGACCTATCCTATCCACTCCCCGAAGATCGCGTCGATCACCGTCGTGAGAAAGGGTAAGGTAAGAAGAGCGAAACTCTACTACCTTCGTGGCTTAACTGGTAAGGCGGCTAAAGTCAAGGAAAAAATTTAAGTTTTTAGCAGAATTGCAAGAAGAGAGGTATCCAAAGTCAAGGATACCTCTTTTTTTGTGCGTGGCTGTAAAGCCTTTGTGTTAAGTTATCCCATATTTTTCTCCCAAAACGCTTGCTTTTCCCTTTTACCTATGGTAAAATAAGGTTGCGACATAACTTCATCTCATACGCAAAGTATACTTCTCAGGGTAGAGGTGTACCTTTTCGCGCTTACATAAATCTTTTGCGTATGGATGATTGTAGTTGTGTCGCAGCAAAGCGGAAAGCACATTTTTACTAGTGTCGGCTGCTTTGCAGTCGGCACTTTTTGTTTGTAAGGAGAAAGGTTATGAAAAAGAAATGGTTGTTAGGTGTGCTTGCTACGGCGTGTGTATCGCTGGTAGCGGTGGCTTTTAGTGCATGCGAAGACGGCAATCATACGCACAAGTACACGAAAGAGACGGTAGCGCCCACTTGTACGGAACAGGGCTACACGCTGTCCACGTGCAGTTGTGGCGCGCAAAAGAGGAGCAACTACAAGGCGGCGTTGGGGCATAGTTTTACCAATTATATCTCCAACGATGACGGCACTTGCACGCAATCGGGCACGAAAACGGCGCTCTGCGACCACGGCTGTGGGGAGGAAGATACTTTACCCGATACTACGGCGGTTGGGCATCAATATACGCAGTACGTAGGCGTATATTCATCTGCGACGTGCACGAGCAACCGCTTTGATACCTATCGCTGCGCAAACTGTACGTCGACGGAAAATAGAGAGGTGGCGAATTCCGCCTTGGGGCACTCTTATACGATATATCAAGGCGTATACTCACCTGCGACGTGCACGAGCAATCGTATAGAGACGTATAAGTGCGCAAACTGTACGTCGACGGAACAAAGAGAGGTGGCCGACAGTAAAACGTCGCACAGTTATACACAGTACATAGGGGTATACTCTCTTGCGACGTGCACGAGCAACCGTTTTGATACCTATCGGTGCGCAAACTGTACGTCGACGGAGAATAGAGAGGTGCCCGACAGCAAAACGTCGCACAGTTATACGCAGTATATAGGCGTATACTCTCCTGCGACGTACACGAGCAACCGTTTTGATACCTATCGGTGCGCTTGCGGTGCGACGGAAAATAGAGAAATCCTCGGCACGATGCTTGTGTCGAGTGGTATCTCCTTTAAGACCCTTACCAAGGACGGCACCAAAGTCTATGGCAAGGTAAGCAACGACACGGCGGAGTTTTCCTTTATCGACGAGGTTATAGCGGGCGGAAACGCCACCTACATAGTAGACGACAACAAAGATTGCACCTCTCCTATCAGGAGCAAAACGGTGGACTTGGTGGTCGGTGACAATACTTTCTACGTCTTAGAAGAGGTGGGCAACGACGTAAAACTTTACACCGTCACTATCCGTCGTCGTCCCAAGTACACGGTCACCTTCAACACGGCAGGCGGAACAAGTGTATCTAGTCAAACGGTGGAAGAGGACGATTTTGCGACCGTACCTACGACGACCAAGACGGGCTATATCTTTACGGGCTGGAATTATGACTTTACGCAGCCTATCACGAGCAATACGACGATAACGGCAAGTTGGACGCCCGACACGGGCACCAAATACACGGTAGAATATTACCTGCAAAATTTGGAAAACGACAACTATCCCACGACCCCTTCCGAAGTAGTAAAGATGGCAGGCACGACGGGCGAGATTGCCTATGCAGAGATAAAGGATTATCCTCACTTTACGCCGACCTCTCAATCGGTAAGTGGTACGATAAAAGCGGACGATTCGCTCGTATTAAAGGTATACTATACGCGCGACAAGTATACCGTCACCTTCGATGGGGCGGGCGGTACGCTTACAAGTGGTATTACAAGTCAAACGGTTAAGTACGGCGGCAGCGTGACTGCCCCTACCTTTGACAGAGTAGGCTATACCTTCACGGGGTATGATAAGACCAACTATACGAATATCAGCGAAAGTTTCACGGT
>JAFVXN010000034.1 GCA_017501125.1 Clostridia bacterium | reverse complement strand
ATCGGCTGTTTTGTTCCTGCAAAAGCGGCGCAAGTGCCTATCACGGACCGTATTTTTACGCGTGTAGGGGCTAGCGACAACTTGATTTTTGATCAAAGTACGTTTATGGTCGAGATGACGGAGGTCGCGTCTATCTTATTGCACGCAACGAAGGATAGTTTGCTTATTCTTGACGAAGTAGGGCGTGGCACGTCCACCTACGACGGGTTGTCGATTGCTTGGTCCGTCGTAGAATATATCGCGAAAAAGATTGGCGCAAAAACGCTATTTGCCACCCATTATCACGAATTGACCGATCTTGAGAATACGCTTGCAGGCGTAAAAAATTACCGTATCACGATTCGGGAATTGAACGGCTCTATTGTATTCCTTCGCAAGATCGTGCGCGGTGGTGCGAGCCGTAGTTTCGGTATCGAGGTCGCCTCTCTTGCCGGTGTGCCGAAAGACGTGACTGCGCGCGCGAAATCTATCTTGAAGGTGTTGGAAAAACAAGAAGGCGGCAGGATAGGCTCTTTTACGGACGAGGAAGAAGACGTGGTAGACGTCGGTGCCTCGGAGATAAAACGTATGCTGGAAGAGACGGATATCAATACGCTTTCTCCGATGCAAGCGTTGATGTTGTTAGCCGACTTAAAGGAAAAAATCGAGAGGTAATTAGATGTCGAAGATAAATATTTTGCCTGCACAAGTGTACAATCGTATCGCGGCTGGGGAGGTCGTAGATAGACCGTATTCCGTTGTGAAAGAGTTGGTCGAGAATTCGTTGGACGCAGGCGCTACGCAAATTGACGTATACGTTGAGAAGGGCGGTAAGCAATTAATCCGTGTCGTTGACAACGGTTGTGGTATTTCCGCCGACGATTTGCACGCGGCGTTTCTTCCGCACGCGACGAGCAAAATTGCAAAGGCGGACGACCTTGAAAAAATTATGACGCTTGGTTTCCGTGGCGAAGCGGTTGCTTCGATTGCGGCGGTTTCCAAGATGACGATAACTTCTAAGACGGCAGAAGGGGAGTGCTATTCCTTGACGAGTGACGGCGGCACGCTGGGTGAGATTGCCCGTGCGGCGGGCGAAGACGGGACGGAAGTTAAGGTGGAGATGCTCTTTTTTAACACACCGGTGCGTCTTGGATTCTTAAAGTCGGATAAAGCGGAAGAGGCGGATATCACTACCTTTGTGTCGCGATTTATTTTGAGTCATCCCGAGGTCTCTTTTACCTATTACGTTAACGATAAAAAGGTGATGCAATCCTTCGGTGGCGGGGCGGAAGAGGCGCTCGTTAGCGTATACGGTGCTTCCATCTTGGAAAACACCTATAAAATTGACGCGCAAAAACACGGTTTGCGCATCCGTGGCTATATCGGCAACCAGAATTTTTCAAAGCCGAACAAGAGTTATCAAAGCGTATTTATCAACGGCAGGTACGTATCGAACGCCACGGTGTCCGCGGCTGTCTCCAACGCGTATAGCAGTTATTTGATGAAGCGTCAATATCCTTTTTACGTACTCAGTTTAGAGATTCCTACGGAGATCGTCGACGTAAACGTTCATCCTAATAAAGTGGACGTTAGGTTTGCCGACAATCAAATTGTCTACGGGTGTATTTATAGCGTGATTTCCGCCGTTTTGGACGGCAACTCTAAGGCTCTTGAATATTTGGTTCAAGACAAATTATTGGGGATAGAATCGGCGAAAGAAGAAAAGGCGGAGCCTGTTGAGGACAAAACGGCTACAACTGCTTTTAAGATGGAAGACTTGCTTGGGTTTACCTACGAGGACGCCAAAAAAGAGATGGACAAGGTGACTCCCGTGGTGCAAAAGCCCGTCGGAAAAGACGAGTTTGGGCAGGAAGAACCAGAGAAGAAGAAAAGCCCCTTTGTAAATATCGAAGATACGATATACGGCAGGGGGCTGCCTCGCAAGGGCGAAACGCCGTATCATGACGCTATCATCCCCGACGCATACGAGCAAATGTTGCGCGAGAGGAAGAACCCTGAGAAGTTGAGCAAAAAATTCCCAGATATTGGGTATGGCGAAACGATGTTTCAGGTCGGCAACGTCAAGCATTACGTAGACGACGGTCCTGATTATTTCGTTGAGAATAAAAAATTCTTAAAGGAATTAGATTTCAAGGCGCAGCAAGAAAAATTAAAAATCAGTCGTTGTCGGTTCGTGGGGACGGCGTTTAACACGTATATTTTTTATGAGAACGACGAGGATTTGTATATCGTCGACCAGCACGCGGCGCACGAGAGGATATTGTTCGATGAGTTGCGTAAAGGGATGAATAAAAGATGCGTTTCTCAGCAACCGATGATCGCACCGTTTATGTTGGAACTTAACGCTTTTGAGGGGGAGTTCATAAGAGAGCACCTTTCTTACATTAGAGAAATGGGGATTGACATTGAAGAATTCGGCGATACCTCTTTCAAGATCTCTGCCGTGCCGACCGATTTGCCGAAGTTGGATTTGAGTCGCTTTTTTCACGCGTTGCTTGGTGAGGTGAACGGGATTCGCGCTATCCGTATGCCTGATTTAATCCGAGATAAATTAGCGGCTGCTGCCTGCAAGGCTGCGGTTAAGGGTGGACAGCGATTGACGATGTCTGAGATGGATACCCTTTGGGATAAGTTGGACGGCAACATGGGGCTTAAGTGTCCTCACGGGAGACCAATCGTCGCTAAACTCTCTAAGACGCAGATTGAGAAGATGTTCAAAAGGTTGGTGTGATGGCGAAGGTTTTGGTCGTTTGTGGGGCGACGGCATCGGGTAAAACCGCGCTGTCTATTGCCTTGGCAAAACAATTGAATACGGAGATCGTTTCCGCGGATTCCATGCTTATCTATAAAGGCTTGGATATCGGGACGGCAAAGCCGACCGTGGCGGAAATGGATGGGATCAAGCACCATATGATTGACGTAGTCTCCCCGAAAGAAAGTTTTTCGGTTAGCGATTATCGACAGGCAGCGTTGCCTATCGTCGAGGGCTTGCTTGCTAAGGAAAAGACGCCGATTATATGCGGAGGCACGGGATTTTATATCAATTCCTTGCTTTTCGAAAGCCAAATGGGCAACGTCGGGGCGGATGAAAAGTTGCGTGCGGAGTTTGAGGGGTACCTTGCAGAAAATGGCAAAGACGCCTTACACGCTTTGCTTGCGGAAAAGGACGCTGAAAGTGCGGCTATCTTGCATCCTAACGATACGAAAAGGGTAATCCGAGCCTTGGAGATTTTTTATTTAACGGGCAGAAAAAAATCGGAGCAAGGGGATACCTTTGCGCCGAAATTCGATTTCACCTGTGTATCGATTGATTATCCGCGTGAGAGATTGTACGATAGGATAAATCTACGCGTTGATAAAATGTTTGCGGAAGGGTTGGAGGCAGAGATTGACGCCTTGCTTGATAACGGCGTGACGAAGGATTGTCAATGTATGCAGGGTATCGGCTATAAGGAAATTTTAGAAGGGCGAGAGCAAGGGTTTTCCTTGGAAGAGATAAAGGAACTCATCAAGAAAAATACCCGAAATTATGCAAAGCGACAGTTGACTTTTTTCAAACGGATGCCGAATCATTTAAGATTGTCGCCCGATGAGATTGACGTCGAAAAAGTGTTGGAGAAGTTGTAAACAAGTACGTTGTACTTGCATTCTAAAAAAAGGATAAGTTATGACGATTGACGTATTGATAAAAAATTGTGAAGAGGGGTTAAAGGCTCAGTTTGAAACGGCGGACAAAATCAGCCAATTCAATCAAGAGAAGGTCTTGACCGCTTTTAAAAATAAGAGGATTGCCATACGCCATTTTAACGGCTCGACGGGCTACGGATATGGCGACGAGGGCAGGTTTACACTCGGCGAAGTGTATGCGGAGGTGTTCGGCGCGGAGGCGGGTTTGGTTTCGCCTGCGTTGCTTAGCGGTACGCACGCGCTCACCGTAGGACTCTTCGGCGTACTCCGCACGGGCGACGCCGTATTGTCCGTCTCGGGTATGCCGTACGATACCATTAGAGGGGTAATTTTCGGTGAAGGGAACGGTTCCTTGAAAGATTACGGCATTTCCTTTGATTGCGTGCCTTTGGACGAGAACGGTAAGTTTGATAGGGTGACGATTGCCAAAGAAATGGCAAGACTTAAAGATAATCTTAAAATGATATATTTGCAGCGTTCTCGCGGGTATGAGTTGCGAGATGCGTTTACAGTCGCAGAAATTAAAGAAATCTGTGACTTCGTTCGCGCGGAAGGATTCGAGGGCTGTATTTTCGTCGATAATTGCTATGGGGAGTTCGTGGAAGAGAAGGAACCCTGTGAGGTTGGTGCGGACGTAGCGGTCGGCTCGCTTATCAAGAATCCTGGTGGCGGTCTTACCCCTACGGGTGGGTATATCGTCGGCAAGCAAACGTATATTGACAAGATTGCAGGTCGTCTGGTAGCGCCTTCGGTCGGCAACGAAGTCGGATCGTATGCGTATGGGTATAGATTATTCTATCAAGGGTTGTTCTTGGCACCGCACGTTGTCAACCAAGCCGTCAAAGGGGGCTTTTTAATCGGGAAAGCGATGGAAACGCTCGGCTATGAGAACTTCCCTAAGATTGACAAGACGCCCGCCGATATCACGCGTGCGATACGTTTTGATACCGCAAAGCAGTTGTGTGATTTTATTCAATCGGTGCAGGAGGTCTCGCCTGTCGATTCCTTCGTCACGTTGGAGCCTTGGGATATGCCAGGGTATGATAGCAAGGTGATTATGGCGGCAGGGTGTTTCGTGGAAGGCGCGTCGATAGAATTGTCCGCCGATGCCCCCGTGAAAGAGCCGTATACAGCGTATTTTCAGGGCGGCTTGACTTACGAACACTGTAAGTTTGCCTTGAAAAAAATCTTGGAAAAACTTATGTAAAAAATTACGCTTTCTTTAACTAAGAAAGCGTTTTTGTTTTGCACGAAAAATCATAAAAAATTTTCAAAAAACGCTTGACAATGCCGATGGATTGATGTATCATTGTATTAGTCAAGTGACACAATGGATGGGAAGCATATGCAGACTACGTTTGAAAGCAATACTCCTATTTATCTTCAAATCGTCGACGGGATAAAGAGAAGTATTATATCGGAGAAAGAAAAGCGGGGGATAGGTTGCCTTCCGTGCGTGAATTTGCCGCGCAATTGCAGGTTAATCCCAACACGGTGCAAAAGGCGCTTGCCGAGTTGGAAGATTGTGGGTTGATTTACACCGAGCGCACGAACGGTAAGTTTATTACGCAAGACGGTGCGTTGATTGCAAAGGTGCGCACGGAGTACGCGTCGTCGCTCGCTGAAAAGTATCTTCACGATATGAATAATATCGGCGTTGATGCAAAAACTGCCGTTGAGTTGCTGAATAATAATATGTGAGGAAAAAAGATGGCTTTATTAGAGTGTAAAGGACTAACGAAGTCCTACGGCGCGAAAGAAGTGCTTAAAGACGTTAATTTAACGATTGAAAGAGGAAAGATTATCGGGCTTTTGGGTCAAAACGGCGCGGGAAAAACGACGCTTATCAAACTCATCAACGATTTATTGACGCCGACCTCGGGCGAAATTCTTTTTAACGGCGAAAAAATAGGCGTAGAGAGTAAAAAGCATATCGCGTATTTATCCGAGCGGACGAGTCTTGACAAAGATATGACGGTGGAGCAAATTATCCGTTTTTACGCCGATTTCTTTGAGGATTTTGACGAAGAAAGGGCGAGAAAATTGCTTGCAGATATGCATTTAGACGTAAAGCAACAACTCAAAAAGATGAGCAAGGGGATGCAAGAAAAGGTGCAACTCGTGCTCGTGATGAGCAGGCGCGCATGGCTGTACGTGTTGGATGAGCCGATCGGTGGCGTCGACCCTGCTACGAGGGATTACGTCTTAGATACGATTATTAGTAATTTTTCGGAAGACGCTAGCGTGTTGATAACGACGCACCTTGTCAGTGACATCGAAAGAATCTTAGACGAGGTTATCTTTATCGGAAACGGTGGGGTGTTGTTGCAAGGCAACGCTGATGAAATTAGGGAGAGAGAAAACACCTCGCTCGACGGATTGTTTAGGAGGATGTTTAGATGAAAAAGTTGTTGAAATATGAACTTACCTTTATGGCTAAGTTTTTGATGATTTATTATATTATCACTTTGCTGTTGGCGGCGCTGACCAGATTGTTTTTTGCCGTAGCGACGACGACTTTCTTGGATATTGTGGCGAAGATTTTTCAAGGTGCGTTTATCAGCGTGGCGATTACGACTTTCATCAACGTTTTGATGAGATATTGGAGCAGATTTCGCAATAATTTCTACGGAGACGAAGCGTATTTGACGCATACGTTGCCCGTCAAAAAAGGAACTTTGTACGCCTCGAAGGTGCTTGGCGGTGTCATCACGATGTTCGTCACTTTGCTCTTTATTATCGCTTGCGTATTTCTCGCGTACGGAACGCCTGAGAATTTCGAATGGATCCGCAACACTTTCACCTCGCTTGAAACGGCGTTCAATTCGTCTTTGGGTGCGTTCGTAGCCTTTGTTTGCGTCGCTTTCGTCGTGCAATCTTTGACGTTGATGACGTCTGGCTTTTTAGGACTTGTAATAGGGCATAGATTCCTTCGATCAAAAATCGGATTCTCCGTTCTTTTCGGGGCGGTTGCTTATACGTTGGCACAACTTTTATTGCTTGTCGTCGTATTGATAATAGGTGCCTTTAACGGCGAGATTATGACTATGCTTACAAGTAATCAAGGGGCGACGATAGACGCGCTTACGACGATTTTAATCGCTGGTAGCATAACTTATTTTTTGGCTTGTATCGGCATATATTGGCTGGGGGATTATTTCTTCAAAAAAGGCGTTAACGTGGATTAAAATACGAAAGGCTTCGCAGATTTTGCGAAGCCTTTATGATTATTTCGTTAAGTCCCAGTCGATAGGAGTAAGTCCTTTTTGGGTCAGGTATGCGTTAGTTTTGGAGAAGGGCTTGCTACCGAAAAAGCCGTTGTACGCCGATAAGGGCGAGGGGTGCACGCTTTCAATCACGTGATGTTTTTTCGTGTCTATCAGCGCTTTTTTACTGCGCGCGTTACCGCCCCAAAGAATAAAGACGACGTCTTGCTTTTGCTCGGAGATAAGGCGTATGACGCTGTCGGTAAACCACGCCCAACCGCATTTGCTGTGGGAGTTGGCTTGATGCTCTCGTACCGTTAAAGAAGTATTGAGGAGGAGTACGCCTTCCTTCGCCCATTTCGTCAAATTGCCGCTGTCGGGCAGGGCGCAGCCTACGTCCGTATGTAGTTCCTTAAAAATGTTAGAAAGGGAGGGTGGAAAGGGAACGCCGTCTTGCACGGAAAAGCACAATCCGTGCGCTTGACCTTCGCCATGGTAGGGGTCTTGCCCTAAAAGTACGACCTTTAAGTCCGCAAAAGAAGTGTAGCGGAAACAGTTGTATAAGTCGTGCATATCGGGATATATCGTCCTCGTCTTATACTCCTCTATTAAAAAGGAACGGATTTTTTGATATTTCTCGTCCGCAAAAAGCGGGGCTAACACGTCGTTCCAATCGCCTAAATCGACCATAATTACAGTTCCTCGAATATCTGCGGCAAGCAGGATTTTAAGTTGAACAAGGCGCCTGCCTTATTTTTCAAAAATTGTTCCGTCGTGCTACCGCTACCAGCCACGTCGGAGATGGCTTTGAAGGAGAAGACGGGGAGTTGTGCGCTGTAGGCGACTTGCACGATAGCCGCGCCTTCCATGTCACGGATGTCCGCCTTGAGTTCTGCCGTCAAGAGTTTGTAATCTTCCGCGCTGTTGTTGAATCTGTCAGAGGTGCCCAGTTTCTTTTTTGGCATTTTAAGATTCAGCAGGTTGAGTTTGAGATAGTTTTCAGCGTATTCGTCTAAGGTGCCGATTTTTGTGCCGTTGAGTTGAGTTAAGTCAAAGTCGAATTGTACGGCGCTGTCAATTTGATAGACGGCGCAAAGTTTCGTGCTGTCGTTCAATCCACCTGCCACGCCGAAGTTTAAGATTTTTTCGGCGTCGAATTTGCTGATTAACAGTTGCGTGCCCATCGCCGCGTTGACTTTACCGACGCCGCATACGCAGAGGGCAACGTCCTTGGAGAAGGCTTTGCCGACGTAGACGTTTTTACCGCTTACGGTAAGATGTCTCAATACGTCCATTTGTTCCAGTAAAATATCCGCTTCGCTTTGCATTGCAATGACTGCGCCAATCATAATAATTCTCCTTAAAATATATCTACTGAATAATAGTGTACCAAAAAAAGAGAAAATAATCAAATATTTGCACGAAAAAAGTGCTTGAAAAAGTTAATTTTTTATGGTATAGTGTTAGTATCAACGAGGGAGGCGTGGTTATGACGCGCGCAGAGAAGGCAAAAGAGTATTTTTTGAAGGGATATGCATGTTCACAAGCGGTGGCTTTGGCGTTTTCCGATATGGTGGACGTAGACGAAAAGACACTCTCTAAAATGATGCTGCCGTTCGGTGGCGGACTTGGTAGACAACGCTTGACTTGCGGTGCGGTTAGCGGTATGTGTGCCGTGGTGGGCTTGATGTATGCCGAGGCGGATAATAATCCCGAAAACAAAAAGAAAGTATACGCGATCGTGCAGGAACTTTGCGCAAAGTTTAAGGCGCGGACGGGTAGCGTCGTGTGTGGAGAATTGCTCGCAGGCATGAAGGTCCCCGTAGAGGTGGGCGGCGAGGCGGAAAAACGCACCGCAGAGTACTATAAAAAGCGCTCCTGCGCGGACATGGTCGCCTTAGCGACACAAATTTTGGAAGAAAAGTTGGCAGAATAATCAAAGAAAACCCCGTCGGGAGATACCTGACGGGGTGATTTTTTATTTGTTGCTTTTGGAGACGTTGAAGTAGTATTCTACGACGTCGCCGTCTTGCATGATATATTCCTTGCCTTCGCTTCTAACCTTGCCTTTTTCTTTGGCGGCAGGGATAGAGCCGAGTTCGACGAGGATTTCCCAGTTGACGACGTCGGCGCGGATGAAGCCTTTTTCAAAGTCGGTATGGATTTTACCAGCCGCTTGCGGGGCTTTCGTGCCTTTGACGATCGTCCAAGCGCGCGTTTCCTTTTCGCCAGCCGTAAGATAGGAGATAAGCCCAAGCAACGCATAGGATTTTTTGATGAGCCTGTCCAGCCCGCTTTCGCCGAGCCCGAATTCTTCCATGAAGATTGCCTTATCTTCGGGGTCCATTTGGGAAAGTTCTTCTTCCGTTTTGGCGCAGATAACTAGCGTTTCGCTACCTTCGGTAGCCGCCCATTCCTTGACCTTTACGACGTGAGGGAGGGAGTCTTCGTCCTTGCCCATATCGTCCTCTTTGATGTTGGCGGCGTAGATGACGGGTTTGGAAGTGAGAAGGAAACAGTTCTTCATAAACTCCTTCTCTTCGTCCGTGATCTCAAAGTTGCGGGCAGGTTTTTCCGCTTCGAGGTGCGCGTACAATCTTTCAAGGAAAGCGTATTCCTCTTCTGCTTTTTTGTCGGAGCCACCGCGCGCCTGCACCTTGACCTTGTTCATACGGTTTTGGAGCGCCTCCATATCCGAAAGGATGAGTTCGAGGTTAATCGTCTCGATATCGGCGACGGGGTTGACTTGGTTGTCGACGTGGGTGATGTTGGTATCCTCAAAGCATCTTACGACGTGGACGATAGCGTCGACCTCGCGGATGTGGGAGAGGAATTTGTTGCCGAGGCCTTCGCCTTTGGATGCGCCCTTGACTAGTCCTGCAATATCGACGAATTCAATAACGGCAGGGGTGACCTTTTTGCTGTTGTAAAGGGCGGCGAGTTTGTCCAGCCTTTCGTCAGGCACGGCAACGACGCCCACGTTGGGCTCGATGGTGCAGAAGGGATAGTTGGCACATTCTGCGCCTGCGTGCGTGATTGCGTTAAAGAGGGTAGATTTGCCTACGTTAGGAAGACCTACGACGCCAAGTTTCATACTTTTCTCCTTTTTGGGGGTTGTTTTTCCCGTATATTATAATATAAAATCCAAAAATAATCAAATTAAAGTTGCTAAAAAATAAAAAATATGCTAAACTATTTTAGAAAAAATATCCAAAGAAGGTTGTAAAATGGATTACAAACAATACATCAGCGAAAAATTGACGGTAGACGGCGTTTCTCATGCCGAGATTTACGAGTCCTTGGCGCTCCCTCCCACGACGGAAATGGGGGATTACGCTTTGCCTTGTTTCAAATTTGCAAAAGTGATGAGAAAGAGTCCCGTGATAATCGCGCAAGAGTTGGCTGGCACTTATCCTACCGACGACGTCGTATGTGAGGTGAACGCGGTCAACGGCTATCTTAATTTTAAGATTAACAAGTCCTCTTTCGTATCTGCAACGATTGAAAAGATACTTGCCGAAGGGGATAGATATGGTGCTTCCCGCGAGGGTGAGGGGAAGGTCGTATGTATTGACTACTCCTCTATCAACATCGCAAAGCCTTTCCATATCGGTCACCTTTCTACGACCGTGTTGGGGGGTGCGCTCTATCGTATCCTCAACTTTTTGGGATATAAGGCGGTAGGTATCAACCATCTCGGGGATTACGGGACGCAGTTTGGTAAACTTAT
>JAFVXN010000033.1 GCA_017501125.1 Clostridia bacterium | reverse complement strand
TCGCCCAGTTGCCGTCGTAGTAGGAAAGTTCTACGAACTTCCCCTCTTTATCGCATACGCCGCCAAGCCCCCACATCGGCTTTTCTTCCTTGATAGCAAGTTGAGGCAATATTACGCCGTTTTCTACCCTCTCGACCTTCATCGGTCTATCCAAGCGGTACATATTGTGCGGATTGGTAAATCCTGTCACCATAAACTATCTTCCTCTTAAAAGTTTTGCTAACTTTTCTTTTACGTACGTCTTATACTCTTTCCAAAAAAGCCCTTTCCCCTTGCCGAGGCCAACGATAAGGCGCTTCTTCTCTTTGAGTTTCATCCCTGCGTTGTGCATAATCAGATAGGCGTAGGAATTGACGATTCTTTCCCTATCCGCATCAATTTTTTTCGTCGATGTCCGACGTGGAGTAGCCTGCAATTTCGTACATCTTACGAAAGTTTTTCAACGGTTCCTCTATGCTCTCGTAGCCCACTTTATACATCAACGAGCCGTCGTTGTCCCGCATATAGTGATAGAGTGGCTTATTGACGAGCGTGATGGACGCTATTTCGTTCTTTTGGATATAGTCGAGGATAAATCGGGTATCTTCGCCTATACTAATGCTCTCGTCGAAACGAACCCCCTGCTCTTTTACCTTGCGAGTGACAAAAACCTTATTCCAAAGTTGCTGCAAAAGGGTATCTTTTTGCAAAGTTTCTATCTCCTCTTTCAAGGAGCAGAGTTTTTCCCCTTCGAACCCGTTCCACGCGCGGACGTCGCAAATACCAGAGTGCGCCTCGTCGTGATTGTAGTAGCCACAGACGGCAAACTCTATCCCCTTTTCCACTAGACGCTTAAAAGTAGGAACGTATTCCTCTGCGATATAGTCGTCGCTGTCCACAAAGAGAAGGTAGTCCCCCGTCGCATTGTCAATCGCGCGGTTGCGCGTAAAGGACACGCCACGGTTGACCTCGTTGTGGAACGCCTTGACCTGCGGATATTGTTTTTCGAGCGCAAGGCACCTATCCCAAGCATCGTCTTTGCCACAATCTTCCACGAGGATAATCTCCACGTCCTCTTTCCCGCTGACAATCACGCTCTCAACGCAACGCTCGATTGTTCTACCCGCGTTGTATACGGGTACGATTACACTAAATAACGGCATCCTTTTTCTCTGCCTCAACCTCTTTTAATAATCTTCCGTACAAGGTGTCCTGACCGTCAGACGTCTGCTTTTGCAAATCCATCTTATAGGTCAATTTATGCATTACGTTAACCTTGGTGAGTTCGTTATATAACTCCGCCGAATACGGCTCGTTTAACTTTTTATAAAAGTTAAAAATCTCCGTATTGTTGGAAGGCACCGCATCGATTATCTCGTGCAACCTAGGCACGTGACTAAAGCCCGTCATCAGCATATAATCAATCAGCACGTAGTCGATAATCGTGTCGTAGTGCGCCCACCACTTATCGAAAGCGTCGTTCATAAACTTGAACACGGGGCTATGCGCAGGTCCTGCCATCGAAAAACCGCACCAGTTGCCCTTGCACGCCTCGCGTCGAATATCGGGGGTGTCGAGGGGCATACGCTGGCAAAAGAAATTGCCACTAAAATATTCGCTAGGGATTTCGTCCGTGAAGAAAACGGTCGCATCCAACCAGTAGCCACCGTACTTTTCCAAAAGGCGGAATCTAAGCACGTCCGACATCGTCGTCATCGTGATAATTTTCTTGTCGAATTTGTCAACGATATAGTCGGGGAAATCGACGTAATCTTTATAATTATCCAGCGTGATAATATGCAACTCCGCCTTATCTTCGGGCAGAATATGCTTTAATCTTTCGTGACACATCGCGGCAATCTCAGGCATCTGCGCGGTGCCCTGCCACCAACAACACCATACGGGAATTTTCCCTTCGAGCGGCGTACTTTCGTCAGGTAAATTTTTATGTTTTTCTACGACGTCCGCCAAAAAAGCGTCGACGTAGTTTTGAATCGTAGCGATATATTTCGGTGTCTTTCCAGGCGGTTTTAACCCGTCGAAAAAGGTAGCCCACGCCACTTTACCGCCAAAGGTCTTCCAGCGAGGAAAGAGAACCTTCGTCTCTCTGCCTATCCGTCCAAAAAAATGTTTCGTTCTCTCGAAAAGTCGAGCAATCTTTCCCATATGTTTTCCTTATAAAAGCATTTCGTCTAATTTTGCAAAGTGACCTTCGGCGTCTTTTGCCAACCGATGATTATCGGGCAATTTAAGCGCGACAAAATTCGTCTGCGCCTCTTCAAAGGTAATTTTGTCCCCTCTTCTTAAATCCAGCACTCTGCCGCTAAAGCCTATATCTTCTAAAACGTGCAAGGTCTTGTCGCTATACACGATAGGGAGTACGGGTCTTTGCGCCGCAATCGCCAAAATCGCTGCGTGGAATCTCGTCGCCACCACGCCTTCCGCGCGAGCGAGCGCCGAGAGTAAGTCTTGTTCGTTCGTTCCGTCGTAAAAGAGGTTCTTTACCCGAGAATCCGTATCTGGTACGCCCATTTTTTCGCGAAGCGAGGCAATCGCCTCCTCGTCGCCCTCCTTTTTCGAGAAGGAAGAAAGGGTGATGGTATAACCGTCCGCCAAATATTCCTTAAGCAAATCCGACAAATTATCAAGATACGAATCGTTATAATCCGTTAAGGACACGTGCGCACCTTCCCCACGCATTAAGCAATTGATCGGCGAGACGAACAGAGTCTTTTCTTCCACCTCTACCTTGGGGATAGGATAGGAAAACAAAATATCGGGTGCCTTTCTTACCGTCGGCATCGAAGGGAAAAGCGCGTGCGAATAATTATCGCGGAAACATACGTCCGTCATTTTTTCAAAGATTTTAGTAAGTCCTTCGCGGTACTCCTCCGACTTGTAGGGGCCGAAGTTGCACCCCAGCGCCAACGTCGGGAAATGGTCCGTCAAATACGTCCACCAGTCGATTGTCCCTTGCCAACTTTCGTATTCCATAAAGATGGAGCCACCGATGTAGACGACGGCTTTGGATTTTTTCTTTAAGTGATACTCGTAGCGGGAAAGGAGGGAAGGACGAATCTTTTTGAGCATGCGAAGCATACGGGAGTTCTTTTCGTCTACGACGATAAGGTTTTTGACCCGTCGAAAATTCGCTTTATTCTCCTTGTCCGTCCAAAGATAAAACTTGACCTTAGGATATCGATTGCATATCGTGTGTATAAACAAATCGTCCCCTAAGTTTTGCTTATCGTAGGCGTATAAAAAGACGCTCTTCATATGCTTTTTCGCCTTATTCTTTTTCGTCTGTCAAATTCACCGCGTCCATCGCCGTCAAACGAACGGGGCCGTAATAACGAGGCTCCCATTTCAAATTGTACTTCGGCACGAGTTCCCCTACCGTAAAGTAGAACGCACCGCTTACGGCATCGTGGCGGGTTTGAATATCGTTCCTATACTCCAACATACTTATGTCGGCACGATAGGTTCCAGGACCCAGCAACGTCGAATCCAAGGTGAATTCGTAGGTGTTCTCCCCTGGTACAGCCTTTAATTCGTCAGCGAACGTCGTCCCTACGGGCGCGTCGCTAGAATTAAGCACTACCACACGGAAAACCACCTTATCGTTCGCTTCTTTGCTATCAAACTTTAACTTAAAGCGCAATTTCGTATTCTCGTCCACGTTGTTGGTGATAAGGTCGATACTATTCATATGGAACTTATCCGTAATCGCACCGTGACGGCGTTTACCCGAGATATCGTAGAAATTCGTCAACTCGACTTTTTGCGCGTTGCTATACACCTCGATAGCAGGCTCTACGTCGCCTTCGAAGATGACTTTTCCTTGGCTAAGCACGATACATCTATCACAGAGTTGACGAATCGTAGACATATTGTGGCTGACGTACAAGACCGTCCTACCTTCGTGTTTTGCGACCTCGCGCATTTTCTTCAAGCACTTTTGCTGGAAGTTGACGTCGCCGACCGCCAAGACTTCGTCCATAATCATAATCTCAGAGTCCAAGTGCGCGGTAACCGAGAAGGCAAGTTTTACGAACATACCCGAGGAATATCTTTTAACGGGC
>JAFVXN010000032.1 GCA_017501125.1 Clostridia bacterium | reverse complement strand
CAGATAGCCTTTTACGAAACGAGGTCGTTTTACGAGATGAGGAGCAAGAAGAGGGAAAAGAAGCACTCTCCGAGGATGAACAGGGCGAGGTGTATTGCGAAAAACTTTCCCACGTCTACAACCCTTCTTCGCCATTTGCTGCGCACGCGCTTAGCGACGCGACGGTGCATATTCGTACGGGCGATTTTTTTGGGATTATTGGACATACGGGTAGTGGAAAATCGACTTTTGTGCAGCATTTAAACGCTTTAATTAAACTTCCAACTGCGCATAAGAGATACAAGAAAAAGAAAAAAGAACCTTTCCCCGAGACCAAATTGACGGTAGCAGGGTACGATTTAACGGACAAAAAGACGGATTTTAGAGAACTCCGCAGTAAGGTGGGGATGGTCTTTCAATATCCAGAGTACCAGTTGTTTGCGGAGACGGTATTTGACGACGTGGCCTTCGGCTTAAAGAATTTTGCATCTCAAAAACTGTCGGCAGAAGAAGTGGAGCGTGCCGTCGAAGACGCCTTGGAAACGGTAGGACTTTCTTATGAGGAAGTCAAGGATAAATCACCTTTTGATTTGTCGGGTGGACAAAAACGTCGTGTGGCAATTGCTGGCGTTATCGTCACGAAACCGCAAATTTTGGTATTGGACGAGCCGGCGGCAGGGCTTGACCCTCTTGGGAAACAAGAAGTTATGCAACTTTTGCACGATATCCACGGTGGTTGGTGCAAGACGATCGTCGTCGTCTCGCACGATATGGATGAGATTGCAGAGAATTGCAACCGCGTCGCAATATTTGAAAAGGGAAGAGTCGTGGCGGTGGATACGCCCAAGGCGCTTTTTGCCGACGCACAAAAATTGAAGGCGCTTGGCTTGGATATCCCGTATACCGCAAAAATTAGCACCCTTTTACAAGAGAAGGGGGTAAGGCTGTCGTGTGATTATACCGTGAAGGATTTCATAAAAAATGCTCTTGCCCTTTTTAAGGCAAA
The DNA here is from genome assembly GCA_017501125.1 of Clostridia bacterium. Classification (GTDB taxonomy): domain Bacteria; phylum Bacillota; class Clostridia; order Christensenellales; family Borkfalkiaceae; genus Scatosoma. The sequence continues at coordinate 837 of JAFVXN010000032.1, read as the reverse complement.
AGGAGGGAACGCAAATGGCTGACGTTTCCTTTGGGCAGTATTATCCCTCTAATTCCTTCGTGCATAAATGCGATCCTCGCTTAAAAATCCTTTTCTTTATCCTGTATATGGTTTTGGTGTTTGTCGCCAACAACTTTTACGCGTTGGGTGTTCTTGCTCTTGTCTTTATCGTGATTACGATTGTGGCAAAGATTCCCTTTAAGCAGTTGTTGCGCACGCTAAAAAACATTTGGTTTTTGTTGCTGTTTACTGTGCTTCTCAACCTGTTCGTATACGCAGGCAAGCCCGAAACGGATACCTTATGGTGGGAGTGGGGCATACTCAAGATTTGGGATAGAGCCGTATATTTATCTACCTTTTTGGCGTGTCGCTTGGTTCTTTTAGTCTTCGTGTCGTCGCTACTTACGTTTACGACCTCACCCGTGGCGCTTACGGATGGCTTAGAAAGTTTATTGAGCCCTTTAAAACTTATCAAATTTCCTGTGCATGCACTGGCGCTTATTATGTCGCTGGCGCTCAGGATGATCCCGATTTTATCGGAAGAAACTTCACGTATCATCAACGCCCAAAAGGCGAGAGGTGCGGATTTTGAGACGGGCGGGCTTATAAAGAGAGTAAAGGCAATCGTGCCTATCCTTATCCCGTTGCTGATCAGTGCTTTTCGTAGATCGCAAGAATTAGGCGATGCAATGGACGCAAGATGTTATTCTGGCAGTACCGTTAGGACGAAGTATAAAAAATTGACGTTCGGCTATCGGGATTTGATTGCGACGTTGTTTGCGCTGATATTTTTAGCGGCGGTTATTTTGTTGAGGATTTTTGTTGTACCCATTATCT
>JAFVXN010000031.1 GCA_017501125.1 Clostridia bacterium | reverse complement strand
GTCCTTTTCGACTATTTTTACCTCTTTGTAAGAGGTAATCGGCTGATATTCGGCGACGATTTTCCCTGCCGCGCGCTTGGCGAAAACCAAACTTTCGAGCAGCGAATTGCTCGCCAGACGATTGCGACCGTGGACGCCGTTGCACGCCGTTTCTCCCACCGCGTACAGCCTATCCATCGAGGTCGCGCTATGCCCGTCTACGTCGATACCGCCCATAAAATAATGCTGGGAAGGAACGACGGGGATACTCTCTTTGGTCACGTCGTAGCCCGCCTCTAAACAGTGCTGATAAATGTGCGGGAAGTGGGTGCGTATCTCTTCCTCGGGAATAGGCGCCATCGACAACCAAACGTGGTTGCTCCCTTCCTTTTTCATCTCCGCCATAATCGCGTCCGCCACTACGTCTCGAGGTTGCAATTCGTCCACGAATCGCTCGCCTTTGGAATTGAGCAATATCGCGCCTTCCCCTCTCACCGACTCCGATATCAAAAACTCCCTGCCGTCTTCCTTTTCATAAAAAGTCGTCGGGTGTATCTGTATATAGTCGATATGTTGTAATTTTATACCGTATTTAATCGCGAGGGCAATCGCGTCCCCCGTCAGGTGGCGATAGTTGGTGGAATGGACGAACAATCCGCCGATACCACCCGTCGCGAGCACCGTATAATCCGCCGTCACGCAGGAATAATTCCCCTCCGCGTCCTTGCCGATAATGCCGTAGCATACGTTGTCTTCGCATATAAGATCCACCATCGCGTAGTTTTCCACGAGGGTCACGTAGGCAATTTTTGCACCGCTTCCAAAAGGTGAGAGGTGATCTCTTTACCCGTTTCGTCTTGGTGGAAAAGGATACGAGGCTTGGAGTGCGCCCCCTCTTTCGTATAGGCAAACTCTTCCCCTTCTTTCTCAAAGCGGACGCCGTAGCCCACCAAATCGTCAATGACCGCCCGAGAGGAACGAATCATAATATCCACCGACTGCGCGTTGTTCTCGTAATGCCCTGCGCGCATCGTGTCCTCAAAGAAACTGTCGTAATCCTCTTCGTCTTTTAAGACGCATATGCCGCCTTGCGCCAAAAAGGAGTCGCTGTTTTGCGCCGTGTCTTTGGTCACGATGATGATATGCTTATCTCTGGGTAGATTGAGCGCGCAATACAGCCCTGCTACGCCGCAACCTACGATTACAATATCCGTCTTCATAGTCCTATCTTGCTATCTCCAACATCCTCTCCAAAGGAAGGAGTGCCTTTTCTCTTTCTTCTTCGTCCAGTTCAACGGCGTTCTTGCCCGTCGTCAACACTTCGATTATCTTTTCCAGCGTGCACTTTTTCATATCCGTGCAAACGGGTTTCGTGCGCACGAAATAAAACCGCTTGGTCGGGTTGTCCTTTTGCAATTTGTGGGCGACCCCTACCTCCGTACACACGATAAATTCCTCGCAGTCGCTCCGCTTTGCATAGTCGATAATCTCCGCCGTACTACCGACGTAATCGGATTCCGCCACGATTTCGCTACCTGCCTCGGGGTGGGACAACACCTGCGCTAAGGGGCGACGTGCCTTTTCTTCCTTTAACTCCTCTACCGATATCCCTTTGTGAATGGGACAGTAGCCGTCGTTGAGGATAATATTCTTTTCAGGGACTTGCTCTTTGACGAAACGCCCTAAATGTTCGTCGGGAATAAAGAAAATATTCTTGTTGGGCAACGCCTTGACAATCTGCACCGCGTTGGAAGAGGTCACGCAAACGTCGCTCTTTGCCTTCAAACGAATAGAAGAATTGACGTAGCACACCACCGCAAGGTCGTCGTAATCCTTACGCATCTTTTCTATCACGCCGTCCGCGACCATATGCGCCATAGGACAATCCGCCGTCATATCCGGCATCAATACCGTCTTTCTAGGGTTGAGTATCTTCGCACTCTCGCCCATAAAAGAAACCCCGCAAAATACAATCGTATCCGCTTTTACGCCCTTAGCCACCTTCGCTAAGTAAAAGGAATCGCCTACGTAGTCCGCCGCCTCTTGCACCGCCGCGTCTGCGTAATAATGCGCCAAAATCACCGCATTTTTTTCCTTTTTAAGTTCCTTTATACGTTGAAACATCTCGCCGAATCATCCTCGTGTTTTGATATTATACATAGTATAACACTTTTCAAACCTGTCTGTCAACCTATCTGTAAACCTTCTTCCATTTTTCTTTTATTTTATTTTTATCTAAAAATAACCCTGTTTTCGCCCGTCCTGCGGCTCCCTTTTTTCAATCGTCAAAAAAGCACGGTGCCTAACTGCACCGTGCCACGTATGGTACGTTTTTTCGTTAAACCAAGACATGGATAGTCCAAATCGTCAAATTTGACTATCAAACATCTCCAAAATTTGAGCAAAGAGCGTGGGGTTGATAGCGCTGTACAAAGCGTGATCTACGTCTTGTAAGAAGTCCGCCTTTTCTTGCGCCGTCAAATCGCGCCCCCTTTCCATCTGCAATTTTTTCAACCGCCCGTCAATCTCGCCCTTATACGCGACGGACTCTTTCGAGTGCCAGATAGAATCGTGTCCGCCCTGCGCGCCGTAGCCTTCATAATAGCGCACGTTGGGGTTGGTAATCTCCGCCTTATGCGCCGTAATAGACTGCTTATCGTAGGTGATGATAGTATCGTCTACCCCTTGTGCAATCAGGACGGGAATATCCACTGAATTGATCCCTTTTACGCCGTTGTAGTTGACGTAATCCCCAAAGAGTATCGTCTGGTATGCGTCGAACAACGGCTTTGACATCGAGGCGATCTTGCCTGCGTATTGCTCCCCTTTTTCCACCATTATCGTGGAGCCGTTGTTCATCGGTGCGATGCATGCGGCGGCGCGGATATCGTCGTGCAACGCGAGCACGGAGGAGACCGCATAACCACCCCAACTGTGACCGAACAGGAATAATTTTTGATTGCAATAGGGCGCGGTGTTGCTAAGATAAGTCAGCGTGCCGTCCAAGTCGACGAGGGATTGACACATCCCTACCGTCCCCTCGCCGTAGGAGTCGTAGGTGCCTTGACAATCGTAGGCAAAGACGTTGTAGCCGTTGTTCACGAAATACTCAATCGCAGGGATATAATCGTCCGCGCCTGCGTGATAACCGTGCGCGACGACAACCAGCCCTTTCCCTTGCGTCGAGGGATAATAATATCCTTTCAGGTGTGACTCGTCCGTCCTATAAAAGAACTCCTTCCTCGTCAATCGGCTCTGCACGCGCGAATAGCAATACTCCCCAGGGTATAAGGCGTAATCGGGTCTTTCGTAGCGGGTAAAAAAGGCGTCGTAAGCAATCACGGAAGAAACCACCGTCATAGCGCTAACGCCCGTCAGCGTCGCCAAAATCGCCGCAACGACCTTCTTGGCTTTTGCGCGCGATTTCGTCTTTTTTTCAAGTTCCTTCAATTGTTCGTGACTCAATTCTTCCATAGCCTTTCCTTGTTATACGAGTTTTATATCCAAAAAACAGCGCAACTTTTCGGGATTTTCCGTCGCCACCGAAAGGGTCAGGATTTTCCCTGCCGTCTCCACCTTTTTCGTGAGCGTGGTATAGTCCTTCGTCTCTATTTTGTTAGGTGAAAACCGCGGCTCGTCCAGCGTCTTAAAGACGCTCTCCTTTGCCGTCCATTTTGCCCACAGATAATCGGCGCGCGCACCTTCGTCAAGCAACGAATATTCCTTCGCCTCCTCAGCCGTTAAAGCACGTTGCAAGGCGGCGATTTTGCCTTCGTCTTCCCCTTCGATATCTACGCCTATTACCTTCCTAGACACCGCTACCGCCACGGCGGAATCGGTATGCGAGATAGAAAAAAAGCAAGACGGCGTCTCCCACTTCCCGCGGGCATTTTTGGAGAACTGCATCTCCTTTATCTTATAGCCGAACGTCCTATCCAGCGCGTACTCCAACAATCGCCAAGCGTAGTATTTTTGGCGTTTTACCCCACCGTGTCCGCATTGAAACACCTCTTGATGCCTTGTTTCGGGGTATAAGGGGGCGTCGGGCAAGTCCTCTGGGATTGCCGCCGTGTACACGTCCACGATGGGCATTTGACGGAAAAAATTGCGCACGAAATCCATCTGCGTGCTTTTCTTTTCGCCCATAACGCACTCGTAGGCGAAATGTTCGCAATTGTTGTAAAAGATGCTATATCCCTTCTCGCCCAGCCGAGTACGACAAAGGGCCACCGTCTCTTCGGGTGCCCTTCTCTTGTCCGTATCTTCCATCACGGCAGTCTCTAATTCTCCACCGCATAAAAAAGTTTTTACGTCTGAACTACAGACCTCTATCTCGCTCTCTTTGAGGGATTGTCTCGCTATCGGCGCGAGCCCGAACTGGATCACCTCGTCCTCGCCGACGTATACGCCGTAATGGTGTATATTGCCCGTTTGTACGCGCACCATATCGCCTGCGACAGGCGCTACTTTAGCCCACTTCATTCCGCCAACTTTTTCTCGATATAATCGATGGTGTCACCCACCGTCTTAAAATCGCCGAATCCTACGTCCTCAAAACGAATCCCGAAGAATTCCTCAATCGCAATTACGCAATACAAAATCCCGACGGAATTGAGCCCCAAATCGGTGGTAAGGTTGGACGACTCGTCGTATTTCGACTCGTCGTAGGTTTTACCTGCCGCCATCTGGAAAACGTCTTTTAATTTTTCAGTGATTTCAGTTCTGGTCATTTGCATTTTCCTTCCTCAAAATTTTCATACTGGGCGAACGGATAAAGTCAACCGTACGCACGATTACCTTGTTGACGCGGGCAAAGGAAGGCAGACTTTCGTTGATTTCGTCAATCTTTGCGCGCAAATACCCTTCTTTGTCCTCAACGTCTATTTTATTAAGCACTACCGCGCGGGGGAATACCTGCAAGACGAGGAGTCCGTCCTGTTCGTAAATGAGGCTGTCTTGCACGACGTCCAACTCACTGAATTTTGCCTCGTATTCCGCAGGGGAGATATTCTCGCCCGAAGGAAGGACGATGACCTCCTTCTTTCTGCCCGTTATGTACAAATACCCCTCTTCGTCAAGGCGAACGAGATCGCCCGTCTTAAACCAGCCGTCTTCGTACGCCGCTTCGTTTTCCGCTGGGTCACCGATATAACCGTCCATCATATTGGGGCCTTTGCGCCACAATTCGCCGTCCACGATCTTATATTCCATACCGTCGTAGAAGAAACCGACTGAGGAAGGTTTTTTGAGCGACTCGGGGTTGCCGCTGACGAGGTTTGCGCTCTCCGTCAAGCCGTAGCCCGCAAGCAGGGTCACGCCGAACTTGTCGTATTCCGTGACCAGATACGGAGGTACGGTGGACGCCCCGCAAATAATCGTCTTCATCTCAGGGCCGAGCATATTCCTGCCGAATTGCTTGGACAAATTAAGCGCCATCTCCGCAAGTGCAGGTACGAGCACCATAATCGTGGGCTTGAACACCGCAATGTCACGGAACATATCCTTATTGTTGCGGCAGATAAACAAGGTACTGCCCGTGCACAAACTGGTGAGCAGGTTGCGCACCAAGCCGAAGACGTGCGTCAAGGGCAATACGAGCAAATATTTTTGACCGAATACTTCACGGATACCGTAGCAACCGTTCTTGGTGCCACGCATAAGCGCACGTTGGGAAAGCAGAGCACCCTTGCTCCTACCCGTCGTACCGCCCGTAAACAACACGGTACAAGGCGCGCTGGGGTCTACGTCTACGGCAGGCACGATAGCGTCGCTGGACGCCGTGTCCTCTATCATCGCAAGACGAGGATTTTTTTCTGCGGCAAACGCCGTCTTTTCCGCAAGCGCCACCGAATACACGAGCGCCTTTAAGGAGAACTTCATCGAGCAACCAAAGACGGTCATCGCGTCCAAGTGAGGAGGCAACAGCACCGCTACGGCACCGAGCGTCGTCACCGCCAAGAAGGTCTTGACGAACGCCGCCGAATTGGGGATAAACACGCCGACCATATCGCCTGCAACAATCCCTTTTTCCGCGAGCGCCGCGCGCATCTTGGACACCTCTTCGTCCAGTTGCTGATAGGTGATATTGTTGCCATCGTCGACCAGTGCTATACTAGAGGGAAATTCCTCTACGCTGCGACGCCACATCTCGCTGACGTTCTTATAATCAACGATACGGGCAAAGGTCTGTTCGTCTGTGTAATTTGCGAATACGCTCATTTCTTTTTTCTCCTGTTTTCGTAATTTTCGTAATACTCTTTTAATTGCATTTCCTTTTCACGCATATAGGCGCTTGCCTTTTCCATCTCGTCCATGGTGGGAATCTTTCCGCACAGCGCGTTGACGTCGATAGGCTCGCCCACCACCACGACGCGACGGTTGTACCAGCGTTTTGGAGGGGCGATATAGACGGGGATAATCGGCTTTTTGCTGAGGTGCGCCATCAGGATAGCGCCCGACTTATAGGAGTCTAATTTCTCCGCCTCGAAATTGACGTGTCCCTCGGGGAAAATCATCACGACCTTATCGTCTTTTAAGCGGTCGCACGCCGCGTGCAAAGAGCCCATACTGAAGTTTTCCTTGTCGACGATAATGCAATGCGCCGCCTCGAAAAATCTACGTTTTGCCTTGCTTGCGTATAAGTCCTTCGTCGCCAAGCACCACATACGCCTATCCCAAAAGACACAATGGATAAGGACGGGGTCTAAAAAGCCGATGTGATTCGCCGCGACCAACGCACCGCCTTTGATACGCTTAGGCGCCTTGTCGCTGACGCGCAACACTTTTTGACGAAAATATACGAAAGCAATCATTAAAATCGTCACTTTGATAAAATCAAAGACGAAATTATTTTCTTTCTTTTT
>JAFVXN010000030.1 GCA_017501125.1 Clostridia bacterium | reverse complement strand
TTTTTGCCAAGGTAGGGGCGTTTATCCCCTTGTCAAACATCAATTCTTTCAGCCGTTCAGACACTTTCGACAAAATATCCATAAAATAGACCTCTTTCTACAAAATATTATCTTCACTTTCTGGACGATTTGCTTGAATAATCCAAACTGTAAAGATATAATATTAGTATGCAGAGGAAACCGCGGTCTAATGCAAAAAAACGAAAGGAGAAAAATAATGGAAAAACAAACGACGGCAAAGGAACTGATGGACGAAATCGCGAGGCTGATAGCGGAGAATTTCGTGGCGGTTTATGAAAGGGGGGAGGAGTTTTTGACGATGCGTAGCGTCGGTGGTAAGACTTTCCGCCTGTCCATAGAAGAGGAGTAAAAAAGAAAAGCCCCGAAAGGGCTTTTTTCTTTGCGTTTTTTTCGTGAAATTATCGCGAAAATTAGGTCAGGTCTTTGACTTTCTGGATAAAATCACTTATAATGTTATAAGTGGGTATTTTTTCTTCCACGGAAAAATCAAAAGAAGAAAGGTATAAGATGAGAGTTTATAGGGCAGGGATAGACGTAGGTTCGACTACGGTAAAACTGGTCGTTTTGGACGACGACGGGAAGGTGTTGTACGGGGAGTATCGTAGGCACTTTGCCGAGATTCAGCCTACCCTTGCGGATATGCTGGTTGACGCTAAGGACAAACTGGGGCTGGAAGGGCTCCGCTTAAAGATTACGGGCAGTGGCTCCATCAACCTTGGCAAGGCGCTCTCTATCGGGTTTATGCAAGAGGTGGTGGCGGTGGCTACGGCGGTCGAGACGCTGGCACCGCAGACGGACGTCGCGATCGAACTTGGTGGCGAGGACGCGAAAATCATCTATTTTAAGGGTGGATTAGAGGAGCGTATGAACGGCGTTTGCGCTGGGGGTACGGGCTCCTTTATCGACCAAATGGCGGCGCTGTTGCAGACGGACGCGACGGGGCTCGACAAAGCGGCGAAAGAATATAAGCAAATCTATCCCATCGCCGCCCGTTGCGGCGTATTCGCCAAGACGGATATACAACCGCTCATCAACGAGGGCGCGACGAAAGCGGACCTTGCGGCGTCCATTTTTCAGGCGGTCGTCAACCAAACCATATCGGGGCTTGCCTGTGGCAAACCTATCCGTGGCAAGGTCGCCTTCTTGGGCGGGCCCTTGCATTTCTTGCCTCAATTAAAGGCGGCGTTCGTCAGGACGTTAAGATTGAAAGAGGACGAGGTAATCGGCTTTGATTATCCCCATCTTTTGGCGGCGACGGGCAGTGCGCTTTGCGCTGGCGACGAGACGGTCAAGGCGGTGGACGATTTGATAGACGCGCTCCGTAGCAAAATCCATATGGATTTTGAAATCAAGCGTCTCAGCCCCTTATTTGCCGACGAAGAGGAGTTCGCTCGCTTTGAAGAAAGGCACGCGAAAGCGGTCGTTGCAAAACAGGACATCGCCACCTACACGGGCAATTGTTATCTGGGTATCGACGCGGGCTCGACGACGACTAAACTCGCCTTAATCGGCGACGAAGGGCAGTTGCTGTTCTCCTATTACACGGGCAATTTAGGCAACCCCGTACAGGCGGCAATCGGCGCGATGAACGCGCTTGCCAAGGTGATGCCCGAGGGGGCAAGGATT
>JAFVXN010000029.1 GCA_017501125.1 Clostridia bacterium | reverse complement strand
TTTTTCCCCTTCTTGACCCATCGACGCCCACACGTCCGTATAAATCACGTCCGCATCTTTCGCTGCAGCCAAAACGTCGTCCGTCATCTCGAATTGTCCAGGATAATCCTTCGCCCACTCGACGAGTTCTGGCACGATTTGATAACCCTTTGGACAAGCAATGGAGAACTTCATCCCCATCTTCAACGCGCCAACGAGCAAAGAGTTTGCCATATTGTTGCCGTCGCCGACAAAACACATCTTCAAACCTTTGAGGATACCCTTGTACTCCCTAATCGTCATAAGATCGGCAAGCACCTGACAGGGGTGCGCGTAATCAGTCAACGCGTTGATTACGGGAATCGTGCCGTATTCGGCAAATTCGTCAACCTCTTTTTGATCGTAAGTACGTATCATCAAGCCGTCCAAATAACGAGAGAAGACGCGTGCCGTATCTTTGATGGGCTCCCCTCTACCAATCTGTAAATCCTTATCGGAAAGGAAGAGTGCCGTACCGCCAAGTTCGTACATGCCTACCTCAAAGGATACGCGGGTGCGGGTGGAAGACTTACGGAAAATCATCCCCAATTTCTTCCCTTTTAAGTAATCCTTGTGAATATTGTTCTTTCTTTCATATTTTAACTGATCGGCAAGATTGAGTATGCCGAAAATCTCTTCTTTGGACAAATCCGCCAATTTTAACAAGTGTTTCATTTTTTCAATACCTCTTTCAATATCTTTAATCCTTCGTCCATCTCTGCCCTCGTAATAGTCAGTGGAGGCAACAATCTAAGTTTTTCATGCGCAGTCAAGATGAGAAGCCCACGCTTCAACGCCTCTTCGGCAAGTTGACGGGCGCTCTTTTCATGGTCGAGCGAAACGCCAAGCATCATACCTCTGCCCGACACCTCTTTGACGCCGTCCATTTTTTCAATCTCTGCCTTTAGATACGCACCTTTTTCTTTTACTGTCGCAAGCAAATCGTCCGTAAGACGATTAACCACGGTCAAAGCCGCCGCGCAAGCGACGGGATTACCACCGAACGTCGTACCGTGGTCACCCTTTACCAGCGTATTTTCCGTCTTATCAAAGAACAAGCATGCGCCGATAGGCAATCCACCGCCCAAGCCTTTTGCCGTCGTCACTAAATCAGGCGAAATGCCATAGCCCAGGTAAGCGTACGCTTCGCCCGTCCTGCCGTTGCCCGTCTGAACCTCGTCCACGATAAGCAAAACGTCTTTTTCCTTACAGAGTTTTTCTACCGCTTTTACCGTCTGCTCGTCGACGACGTTGACACCGCTTTCGCCTTGGATCAATTCCATCATCACCGCGCAGGTTTTGTCGTTAATTTTTGCCGAAATATCTTCGTAGGTCGGCTCCGCGTATACGAATCCTTCCAAAAAGGGACCAAAATGCTTATGAAAGCCGTCTTGTCCCGTCGCCGTGAGCGTTGCCATCGTCCTGCCGTGAAAACTACCTTTCATGGTAATAATTTCGTAGCGAGAACCTTCGCCGTATTTGAGTGCAGAATATTTTCTCGCAGCCTTGATAGCACACTCGTTTGCCTCAGCGCCACTATTGCCAAAGAAAACCTTCTTAGCACCGGAAATTTTGCAGATTGCCTCGGCTAATTCCACCTGAGGTTGTACGTAATAAAGATTGCAGACGTGTTGAGTCTTATTGATTTGCTCCACGACCGCAGCCTTCCAAATCTCGTCGTTCATCCCGAAAGCGTTAACGCCGATGCCACTGGTAAAATCAATATATTTTTTGCCTTCGACGTCCCAAATAGACGAGCCTTCACCTTTTTCTATCGCGACGGAAAATCTTCCGTAAGTCCCAGCAATAAATCCGTCGTCTCTGTCTTTTATCTCAAAAAAATTCATTTTTCAACCCATTTTCCAAAAAATACGACTGATTTATCGAAAATCAGTCGCCATTTACAAACATTGTACCCATACCTTCATCGGACAATAATTCCATCAAAATGGAATGGTTAACCCTACCGTCCGTGATGAAGACTTTTTCAACGCCACGGCGGATTGCATCTTTACAACATTCAATTTTAGGAATCATACCACCAGAAATAATGCCCTGCTTAATCAAAGAGGGAATATCGGATACGCAAACTTTCTTAATAAGAGAATTTTCGTCGTCTTTATTCTCCAAAAGACCACGAATATCCGTCATCAAAATCAAACCTTCCGCCTGCAACGCCGCCGCTATCTCTGCAGCCGCCGTATCCGCGTTCACGTTGTAAATATGTCCCTCGTCGTCGTATCCCACCGTCGAAACAACGGGAATATAACCGTCGGCTATACACTCTTGGATAATTTTCACGTCCGCGTGCACGATTTTGCCCACGTACCCCAAATCCTCGCTAAGTTTTTCACACTTGAGCATGTGCCCGTCGATACCGCTAAGACCGATAGCCTTGCCACCGCAAGTCTCCAAATGGTGAACGAGCGACTTGTTTATTTTTCCGCAAAGGACCATACGTACAATCTCTACCGTCTCTTCGTCGGTATAACGAAGTCCGTTGACAAAACGACTTTCAACGCCAACGCGCTTTAACATCGCGGAAATCTCAGGACCGCCTCCGTGAACAAGCACGGGCTTTATCCCTACCAAATGCAACAACGTCAAATCACGCATCACGGAAGACTTTAACTCCTCGTTGATCATCGCATTGCCACCGTATTTAATAACGAGAATTTTGTCGTTATATTTTTGAATGTAGGGCATCGCCTCTACTAAGAATTCGGCTTGTTCTTTCTTAGAAATCATATCTCACCTGTCTATCCGTGATATTATATCACTTTGTGATAAATTTGTCAACTTGCTACGAAAAAAAATTTCTCTTTTTTCTTTGAAAAATTTTAACTGCGGTAATCGCCGTTGATGTGCACGTATTCATACGTCAAATCACACCCCCAGCCAGTCGAAGCGTAGTTGCCGTCCTTCAAATCCACCAAAATTTCTATTTCCTTTTCAAGCAAGACCTGTTTGGCGACCTCTTCGCTGAAAGGAACGCCTCTGCCGTTCTTGCAAACCTCGACCGTGCCAGCGACCGAGCGGAAGGCAACGTCGATCTTATCCACGTCGACCATCGCACCGCTATAACCGATTGCGCAGAGCACGCGCCCCCAGTTGGCGTCCGCACCGAAGATTGCCGCTTTCAGCAAGTTGGAACAAACGACGGATTTTGCAACTGTACGCGCAATTTTCTTGGATTTTGCCCCCGACACCTTACACTCAATCAATTTGGTTGCGCCCTCGCCGTCAGCCGCAATTTTTCTACACATTTGCGAAGTGACAGCAAAAAGCGCCTTCCTGAACGCCTGATAGTCGGCGTTTTCTTCGTCAATCAAGTCGTTGCCAGCCAAACCGCTCGCCATCACGCAAAGGGTGTCGTTGGTAGAGGTGTCTCTATCGACGCTAACCATATTCAAGGAATCTTTCACGTCCGCGGACAATGCCTTTTGCAAAAGCGCAGGAGTAATCGCCACGTCCGTCGTCACGAACATCAGCATCGTCGCCATATTGGGGCACAACATACCAACGCCCTTGCAAATCGCACCGATTTTGCAAGTTTTTCCGTCGAGGTTGAACTCGTAAGCGATTTCTTTAGAAACGGTATCCGTCGTCATAATCGCCTGCGCCGCAAACAAACTGTTCTCTGCGGTCTTGCCGAGCCCCTTCACCAATTCGTCCATGCCTGCTGCGATGGGTTGCAAAGACAAAGGCTGTCCAATGACGCCCGTAGACGCTACGACGACGTCGCTTGCCGCAATACGGCAATGTTTTTCCACCAGCGCGCACATACCTTCGGCGATTTCCACCCCGTCGGCGTTGCAAGTATTAGCGTTGCCACTATTGACGATAACTGCCTGCGCGTAGCCGTCCGCTACGTTCTTTTTCGTCACCAAAATAGGCGCACCTTTCACGAGGTTCGTCGTATAGACGCAAGCCGTAGCGCACTTCACATCCGCCACGAGAAGCGCCAAATCTTTTTTATCTTTATTTTTGCGGATGCCACAGTGTACGCCTGAAGCGGCAAAGCCTTGAGGCGCACACACGCCGCCGTTAATCAATTTTATCATCTTACACTTTCCTTTATTTCAAATACGCATCCTCAGGCAACCCGAGTGCAATATTCATATTTTGTACCGCCGCGCCAGACGCACCTTTCCCAAGGTTGTCAAAGCGAGAGCAAAGCAATATTTGGTTGTCGTTGCCACCCACGTAAATTTGCATTTCGTTGGTATTCGCCAAAGGATTCGCCGCTAAGAAACTTTCCTCGCCTTGCGCCACGGAGACGAATCTTTTTCCACGGTAAAAATCCATATAAAAATCTTTGATTTTTTTCGAAGAATATTCACCGCAAAGCATATCGCTAAACAACGGGACCGTCACGCACATACCGCAATAAAAATCGGCGACGATGGGATTAAAAATAGGCGTTTTTTGCAAGCCACACACCTTCGTCATCTCAGGGATATGCTTGTGCGTCAGCGTCAGTCCGTATTGACGAGGGCTATCTAAAGCAGCCTCCCTATCCTCGCTTTCGTACTGCGCAATCATCTTCTTTCCACCGCCACTGTATCCAGTAATCGAATGGGCAACCAACGGATAATCGGCAGGCAAAATCCCTGCTTTGACCAAGGGATACACGAGAGAAATAAAGCCGCTTGCGTGACAACCAGGATTTGCGATACGAGTACTCGTCGCGATATTTTGCTTAAAATCGTCGCCAAGTTCCGAAAAGTCGTACGCCCAACCTTCCGCCGTCCTATGCGCCGTCGACGCGTCGATAATTTTCGTCTTGTCGTTTTCACACAAAGCGACGGATTCCTTTGCCGCAGCGTCTGGCAAGCACAAAAACACGATATCCGCCTGATTGATACAATCACGCCGCGCCGCTACGTCCTTTCGAAGTTCCTCGCTAAGCGTCAGCAGTTGCACGTCGTCACGAACGGCAAGTCTTTCGTATATTTGGAGCCCCGTCGTCCCCTCTTTTCCGTCGATAAATACTTTTTTCTTCATTTTTTCTATCCAACCACAGGCAAAAAGTCTTGCCATATTATAAACCTCACGGGCGCAATGAAACAAAGCGCCCGATTTTGGATATACACATTGATTATTTCAACTTTTTAGCGTCCAGCATTGCCTTAACTTTCAAAGGCAAACCGAACAAGTTAATGAACCCTTCTGCATCGTATTGGTTATATGCGCCACCGTCGTCGTCGAAGGTTGCGATATCTTCGCTATACAGCGAATAAGGAGAGGTGACACCTGCGTTCATAACGTTGCCCTTGTAAATCTTGAGTTTAACGTCGCCCGTCACCGTCTTTTGCGTTTCGCTGACGAAGGCGCTGAGCGCTTCACGCAAAGGCGTGAACCATTGACCGTCGTAGACCATTTCGCCGAATTTCACCGCGACGAGTTGCTTATAGTGCATCGTCGCCTTATCCAGACAGATGGATTCCAACAATTCGTGTGCGGTATAGAGAATCGTACCACCAGGCGTCTCGTACACGCCACGCGATTTCATACCGACCAAACGGTTTTCGACCATATCGACAAGCCCAACGCCGTTAGCACCGCCAATTTTATTGAGTTTGTCAACCAAAGCAACGCTATCCATCTCTACGCCGTCAATCGCCGTAGGAACGCCCTTTTCAAAATGAATCGTGACGTAAGTAGCCTTATCAGGCGCCGCCCAAGGCGAAACGCCGAGTTCGCAGATTTTGTCGTAGTCGGGCTCGTTAGCAGGATCTTCAAGGTCCAAGCCTTCGTGAGAAAGGTGCCACAAGTTCTTGTCCTTGGAATAGTTGGTCTCGCGGGTAATTTTCAAAGGAATATCGTGCGCCTCTGCGTATGCGATCTCTTCTTCACGGCTCTTGATATCCCAGATACGCCAAGGAGCGATAATTCTCATCTCGGGCGCAAAAGCCTTAATCGTCAACTCAAAACGAACTTGGTCGTTGCCCTTACCCGTACAGCCGTGGCAGATTGCGTCCGCGCCTTCTTTTTGCGCAATCTCAACAATACGCTTTGCGATGACGGGACGAGCGAAGGACGTACCCAACAAATATTTGTTCTCGTACAACGCGCCCGCTTGCATCGTGGGATAAATATATTCCTCAATGAACTCTTTCTTCAAATCAAGGATATAAAGTTTGGAAGCGCCCGTTTTGATAGCCTTTTCTTCCAACCCTTCCAATTCCGATTCCTGACCGACGTCAGCAGATACGGCGATAACCTCGGGGTTGCCGTAGTTTTCTTTCAACCAAGGGATAATGATGGACGTATCCAACCCACCCGAGTATGCCAAAACGACTTTCTTAACCGGTTCAAATTTCTTCATAATCTATCTCCTAAAAATATTTCTATCAAATTCAGCACGGCTCTCACGTGCTTCTATGCATAATTATACGCGCTTTTCGCCTATAAGTCAACTATTTTATGCATATATTTTGCTATTTTTTGAATATTTTATGCGCTATTTTTGCATAAAATATACATTTTTCAAGTTTTATGCTGCATAAATGCATATTTTATCTTTTCACAAAACCAACGCTACATTGCACGACGATTTGATTTTCCTCATTTACGCCTTGGATAAGATACTGCTCGTCGCCGACGCACTTTTTGAAAAAACGCAATACGTCGTTCTCACGGCATTGACGCACATAAGAAATTGAAAAAGAAGTCAACCGTCTTTCCTTTAACTCGTCAACCGTAAAACAGTTAAAGCAATAATCCGCATAACGGGTATTGTTGACGTGCATATTGTGGTCGTATTCGCTATTGCGGACGGTCATCGAAAAACCCAACTCCCCTTCCTCAAGGGCAAAAGTCGGTATCTTCCAATTGCTAACGTCCACTGCTCGCGTCGTATTATAAGTAGAGTAGTCCTGCCCTTCAATAACCTTAGAGGGCTGTATCTTCCCCGTCGGAAAATCAATCAAACACCAGCGCGAAGACGCGTCCATGCACTTTTCTCC
>JAFVXN010000028.1 GCA_017501125.1 Clostridia bacterium | reverse complement strand
TGCTCCTGATTTTGCGCGTCGTTGTTTTTAATTGAAAAGGTCAATTTCTTTCCATAATAATCAGCAAAAACAAGCCCCGCATTGATTCGCGCGACATAAGTGAGCCCTTGCTCATAATCCTCCTCGGCAAAAACATCCCAACCATTTTCAACAATCGTCGATTTTGTCAAGGCATACGCAAGAACAGGCACTTCTGTACCGCTCTCCTCTTCAAAATATTCATACTCTATCTTCAAATTTTCCTTTATGTACGCCTCGGGATCTTCTTGCGTGCAAACGACAGTGAAAACAAAATCCGTCTCTTGGTCAAGCAGTTGCGCTTCCTTCGTTGCATCGTATCCGCGCCCTTCGGCTACAACGATATCCTTCTCACAATATTCGCACTCGTAGGTCGTTTCGATACTTTCCCACGTCTCCACAACGCTCGTCACTATATAATGATGCCCCGTCGCAGAAACGTCACGGAACTTCTCGTCACCACAACCTTGACAAACGCATTTTTCATTACCTTTGACTTCGCAGTCCGCCTCTTGGATTGTATCCCACCCTCCAAACGTGTGACCTGTTGCCGCTACGTGGTCGGTGATATAAGAGTAGTCGCAATTATCGCATTCATGCAAGACGTACCCGTCGGTCGTACACGTCGCCTGTATTGTCGTTTGAGTTTCCACGTGCGGAAGCTTTGCCACGTAATCGTCTTGATAAGCATGAGTGCAACCACTACAACGATACACCGTATAGCCATAATTAGCGCACGTGGGGGCTACAATTGCCTCTAAGACGTACTCATGCCCAACTAATTCCGCTTCTTTCGATTCGTAATACGAACACTCCGAGCAATCCCTTCTCTCCTCGCCTGCCTCAAACTCCGTAGACGCCTCGTAGACGTACCAGTCCCCTAAGATGTGCCCGTGTCTGGGGATAACCACACTCTCCACGAACACCTCGCCACACGCCGAGCAATACTCTTTATCCGTATAGCCTTTCTTTAAACAAGTTGCCGCTTTGCCTGCTTCCACAGCAACAATGTGTCCGTAATCGCCATATTCCGTATGGCAAGTACTACAAAAAGCTAGGCTGTCGCACGTAGCAGTTCCCCCGCCACAATTTTCCATCTCTATATGGGTAGAATCCCGTCCACATTGACGAACGTGTGCACCTTCACCGTTGGACACCCATTCCCCGTAATCATGACCGAACTTAGAATTCGCAATCTCTTTGTCTTCCGTCGACGTGCAACGAGAACATTTATAAGTGTCTACCCGATTGCTTTCACACGTCGCCTCCCGAGAGACATCGACAAAAACGCTATAATCATGGCCCAGCGCCACTACGTACGAATCTACGTAATCATCTCCACAGTCGCAGACGTGAGTAGTATAACCCTGTTCCTCACAGGTAGGATTAGTTATGACGTCCGTATACGTATGCACGTGGGGAGTGTCTCCCGTCCACCAGGCGCCTTCTCCTACGCAACTCGTAAGCCCCAACGCACCAGTCAGCACGAAAAGCACACTAAACAACGCAATTAACCATTTCTTTTTCATTAGTACAACCCTCTTCATCGAGAAAATTACCATTATTTTACCATAAGTAAAAAGAAAGTTCAAGGATTTTACAAAGATAGTTGACAGTAAAGGGTTGATTTTTGCATTTTTCGGGTGTATACTCTTTGCGCAACCGTCCAATCCCGATGCAAAACGGCTTTCGCGGCTATGCTTTTGCGCCAGCAAAGGGGTAGATTATGAAGGTTAAGGATTTGCTTGCCGCCATACGGTTGTATGGTCTTGACGTGCTCTTTTTTGGGCTACTCGCAAGACTTTTAGACGGGCTTTCTAAGAAAGCGTCGGTAGCGAGTGCCGACCTTTTTGAACTCGTAGCCCGCAAAAAAAGCGCAAGAGCGGAAAAAGCCGCTCTGCGCGAAAAAGAATAAGTGACGCCGTTGCGCCACTAACGCGCGCCGAGGACATCTCGACAACGCGCCGCCTTCCTTCGCCCCCGTTGGAAGGCTTCTTTTTTTGCATAAAAAAACTGCCCTATTGGGCAGTTCTTTAATTTTTACTTAAAATCTCGTCTAATTGCGCTTGGTTTATGAGAACTTTACCTTTCATACCCACTTCGCTGATATAGCCGTCCTCGACCATTTTTTCTAGCAACTCTCCTGCCTTACAAAAACCTATCGACAGTTTTCGTTGCAACTGCGCAAAAGAAACTTTTTGCTCCTCCACTGTGATTTTCAACGCCTCTTTGTATAAATCGTCCATTCAGTCCTCTTCTAAGCAAAAAGACGGGGATCGCCCGTCTTTTTTATTGCTTTTATTATTCCGCTTTGATAGCGCCGACGGGGCAACCGTCTTCGCAAGCACCGCAATCTACGCATACGTCGGGGTCGATAACGTATTTGTCAGCCCCTTCCGTGATTGCGCTAACGGGACAGGTGTCCGCGCATGCGCCGCAAGATAAGCATTCGTCCGTGATGATATGTGCCATGATGATACCTCCGATTTTTTGTTTCCTTCGCTATTATAGCATATTTTTTTCGATTAGTAAAGGCGAAATCACGAAAAACTTTCTCTTTTTTGAAAACTTTTTCGTATCGCGCCGCATCTACATCTTGCGCTGCTTTTCCACCTGGGCACGCAACGCCTTCGCCGCGAAAATCACGTCCTCTTCCGTATTGTCTTTGCCAAAACTGATACGCACGCTCCCTCTCGCCTGCTTTTCACTCAGCCCCATCGCCGTCAACACGTGGCTGGGTTTCACCGACGCGCTGGCACAAGCGGACCCCGCCGCCATTGCAATTCCTTCCAAATCCATCGCGTACAAGAGGGTATCGTTCTCCACCCCTTCAAAGCGCAAATTCAACACCGCAGGCAAGCCTTCCTCGCCGTTGACGCTCACGCCGTCCAGCCCTTCCAACTGCCTTAAAAACGCCGTGCGCAATTTGGTCAAATGCGTCGCCCTTTCCGCACGCTCCGCCACCGTCTTTTTCAGCGCCGTCGCAAAACCGACCACCGCGGGCACGTTGACCGTGCCGCCTCGCATACCGCGCTCCTGCTCGCCACCGCAGACGAATTTTTCAATCTTCACGCCGCTTTTGATATACAGCGCACCTATCCCCTTGGGCCCGTAAAACTTATGCGCCGAAAAGGAGAGCATATCCACGCCCAACGCCTTGACGTCGATGTTGAGGTAGGGCATCGCCTGCACCGCGTCCGTAAAGAAAAGGCAGCCGCGTTCTTTGCACAGCGAGGCTATCTCCTCAATCGGCTGAATCACGCCCGTTTCGTTGTTCGCAGACATCACGCACACCAGCCCCACGTCCGCATCCAACGCCTCTTCTAAGGCGCTCAACTCTACCCTGCCCCTATCGTTTACAGGCAAAACGTCCACTTTTACGCCCATATCCCGCAATTTGTCCGCCGCCGCCAGGACCGCGTGATGCTCGATAGCGGAGATGATGACACGCTTGCCTTTTTGGGCGAGCGCACCACCGACGAGCGCCCAGTTATCCGCCTCCGTACCGCCCGAGGTAAAATATATTTCTTTGGGACTAGCACCGATAAGCGCCGCGATTTCGTCTCTTGCGGCGTCGACGGCTATCATCGCTTTTCTGCCTATCCCGTGCGGAGAATCGGCGTTCCCGAAACAATCGCAAAAATAAGGGGTCATCTTGTCCAATGCCTCTTTACAAAGCGGTGTCGTCGCCGCGTGATCGAGATAGATAACCTTTCTCTGCATGCCTTTTCTCCTTGGTTTTTTCCCTTGCATTATACCCCATTTTTTTGCTTTTGTCAACGTAGAAAAGCCTTTCTCTACCCCTCTTCATCCCAAAGCAATAAAAAAATTCAAAAACCCCCTTGAAATAGATGACAAAATATAATATAATAGGTATAATCAACGCCGCGTTAACTGCACGCGTTGAGGATAAGGAGGAATTTGTATGAGTATTTCCAGCGAAAACATCCGCAACATTGCCATCGTCGGCCACAGCGGCGAGGGAAAAACCACCCTCTTTGAGGCGATGCTGTACGCCGCAGGCGCTATCGACAGACAGGGCAAAGTCCCCGACGGCAATACCGTCAGCGACTACGACGACCTCGAACGCGCAAAACAAATGTCTATCTACACCTCTTACGCACATCTCAACTGGGAAGGCGTCAAGGTCAATTTGTTAGATTTACCAGGCTATTACGATTTTGAAGGGGAACGGCACGAAGGGTTGCGCGCGGCAGGCGGTGCCCTGCTCGTCATCGGTGCGAACGGCACCATCCCTATCGGCGCGGAAAGCGTCGTCGACTGGTGCTTAAAACTCGGCAAACCTTTGATTATCTTTATCAATGGTATGGACAAGGAAAACGCCGATTACCTCGGCACTATCCACGCCCTCAAAGAGAAATATCCCGCTAAACTTGCACCCATTCAAATCCCTATTATGGAAGGGGACAAAATGCAGGGCTGTATCAACGCCTTGCAAGAACGCGCCTATCTTTTCAAGGAAGGCGGCCCGCAAGAAATCGCTATCCCCGACGCGCTGAAAGCGCAAGTCGAAGAGATGAAAAACAGCCTAATGGAGACGGCGGCGGAGAACGACGAAGTCTTGCTCGATAAATATTTCGAGGAAGGTGCGCTCACGCGCGAAGAAACCATCCGTGGTATTCGCCTCGGTATCGCGTCCGTCAACACTATCCCCGTCATGGCTGGTTCCGCGCTCCAAAACCGCGGCGTCATCAACCTCTTGAACGAAATCGTCAGGTACATGCCCCAAGCGGCAGAACGCGCCAACACGCTGGCGGACGATCTCGACCACGACAAAGTCGTCAATATCAAGACGGAAGAAGACGCGCCTTTTGCAGCACAAGTCTTTAAGACGGTCATCGACCCGTACAGTGGCAAACTGTCCTATCTTAAGAGTTTCCGCGGGGTCCTTAGAAGCGGTAGCGTCGTCTACAACGCCAACAAGGGCACGGAGGAACGCATCGGGCAAATTTACGCGATGCGCGGCAAGAAGATGGAGCCCGTCGACTGCTTGACGACGGGGGATATCGGCGTCGTCAACAAACTCAGTGACACGGCAACGGGCGACACCTTGTGCGACCCTAGCGCCAAAGTCCGCTTTACCCCTATCCGCTTCCCGAAACCCAGCCTGTTTATGGCAGTATCCGCGGAAAAGAAGGGGGAGGAAGACAAAGTCTTTGCTGGGCTCAATAAACTCAAAGAAGAAGACCTCACCTTCACCGTCGAAAAGGATCCCAGCACGGGCGAATTGCTCATCGGCGGACAAGGGGATATTCACCTCGAAGTCCTCGCCAAGAAGGTCAAGGCACGCTACGGGGTAGACGTTAGTCTCTCCACCCCCTCCATCGCCTACAAAGAGACGTTGCGTGGCTCTGCCGACGCCGAAGGCAAACATAAAAAACAATCGGGTGGCCACGGTCAGTACGGGCACGTCAAAATGCGTTTCTCTCCCAGCGAGGAAGATTTCGTCTTCGAAGAAGAGGTCGTCGGCGGTGCCGTCCCGAAAAATTTCTTCCCTGCCGTGGAAAAGGGGCTGCGTGAGTGCTTACCCTACGGACCGCTCGCAGGCTATCCCATGACGGGATTGAAAGCCGTCTTGTACGACGGTAGTTATCACGACGTCGACTCCTCCGAACAAGCCTTCAAAATGGCGGCGGCACTCGCCTTCAAAGAAGGGGTCAAAAATGCAAATCCCGTCTTGCTCGAACCTATCCACTCGGTAAAAATCGCCATCCCCGCCGACTATCTCGGCGACGTTATGGGCGACCTCAACAAACGACGCGGCAGAATTATGGGCACGGACAACGAAGGGAATCTTTCCATCGTCTACGCCGAAGTCCCCCTCGCCGAAATGTTGACCTACACGATGGAATTGCGTTCGATTACGCGAGGCAGCGGCAAATTTATCAGCGAGTTCTTACGCTACGAGGACGTTCCTTTCGACCTCGCTAAAAAGATTGTCCAAGCCAAAGCCAACGGCTAAATCACTTCGCCACGAAGCCCCCGATTTTTTCGGGGGCTTTCTATTGACTTGCTCTAGACAAAATGCTATACTGTAATCATGAAAGAATACGCTGCCTTTTACGAAAAACAAACGGCGTTCCTAAAACGTCTAAAAAATCCAGCCAAGGTGCTATCTATCACCTACAAAGTGCTGACCATAGCCGTCGCGGCAATCTATCTTGCGGGACTGATTATCGCCGCCTTTGGCGTATTCGGCTCACCCCTGCCCACCCTATTTTCCCTTTTACTCCCTCCTGCCGTAGCCGTTATCGTCGTCACTTTGCTCCGTATGGCAATCCCTAGAAAACGACCTTACGAGGAAGAGGGCGGTGGCATTACGCCCCTCGTCAAAAAGGAGCGCAAAAGCAACTCCTTTCCTTCGCGACATACGGCGTGCGCCTTCGTCATCGGCGTCACGCTTTGTTCGGTAGCGTTGTGGCTGGGACTTCCCGTCCTCGCGTTAGGCGCACTTCTTGCCTACGTCCGCTTCCTTTGCGGATTCCATTACCCCACCGATTTAATCGGCGGCGCCCTCATCGGCGCCACTTTCGGCGTAGCCGCTTTCTTTCTCCCTTTGCTTTTTATATAAGCCACGATTTTACGATACGAAAGGGTGGGACTTTTGTCCCACCCTTTCGTGTTTTTTAATTCTCCGCTTGATACTGCTTTACCCACTCGTCAATCTTTTGATTCTTAATCACTATCGCAAAAATCAACCCCAATACAAGCGCTATCGCTATTGCAAGCAAGAAAATAATCATAAACAAATTGAAATTAAAAAGAGCCGTCATATAAGCAACGAAATCCTTACTCCCCATCGCTACTAAATATAAGAGATTATCCGCAATGGGCGTGAATCCTAAAAACAAAAACAGAAAAATAATCGGCGCCAAACACATATCTACTATAAGCCCTGCAACCTTCCTTTTCTTGGGCGATGAATCGCTTTCCGTGCGGAACGCATCTATAAGTTGGATTTGCATATCCTTATCCGCAATCGCCGAATCGAATACAATCTTGCCGTCTTGACCAAAAGGCAAATTCATTAAATACATATTTCGGTCAAAGTTGATTTCCACCGCTTTTTTCCTTAATTTATCATACAACGCAATATCACACAACCCCTTTACCAAAAGAGGAATTTGACAAGTAAAAATCGTCATAATAAACGACACTTTTATCGCCGTAGACATAGCAGACGCTAAAGTCGGTTTATTGAAATTAAATAAACACGCCACTATAATAGGAATCAAATCAATTATCCCTACAATAAACTCAACTATTTTTCCGGGGCTTTTACAGGATTTTATATATTTTGCCAACTCGGCGACGTCCTTTTTGTTCTTTGCCAAATCTGCTTCCTTTGCTTCGACCGCTTTTATTTCCGCCATTTTGGCAAACGAAAGACCGCAATAGGTACAGGTTTCGCAACTTTCTTCTACGATATTTCCGCACTCGCTACACGTCTTCACCTTGCAACCGCAATGTTCGCAAGTGTTATTCAGTAAAGCGGTTCTTCCGCCGTATTTCGGGCAATACGTTAACATTTCTATGCTCCTTTGTTCTTCTTTTCCTTTAAATCAGCATATATGGGGGGCGACACGTTAACCATATTTTGTGTTTTGCCCCATTGCATAAAGCAAGCGTATGCTTCTTCAGCTTTCGTTTTATTTCGCCCTACCAACACTCCAAACACAATAAGTAAAATTAGCGATACCGCCATTACAAAAATCAAGCCCACCTTTAACAAGAAAGAAAGTCGCCAATACTCCGCAAGGAATCCGCTAAAAATACAAATCAGCATGATCGCCGCAGGAAGAAAAAGAAGAAAGGCAACCAACATGCCAGTCCACGCAATCCTGTCTCTATGGATCGCCGTAAAATGTTCTGGATATTCCGTGCAAAACCTGTCGATTACGGCGCGTTTTTCTTTCAGTGACAAGCCGTCGTAATCAACGAGCGGTTGCGTGCTTTTTTCTTCTTGTGCAACGTCCGTTTTAGGCGCGAGGGCGTTGAGTTGATACTTGCAATGGATACACTCTTCCGCTTGGTCGCTGACGGGTTTTCCGCACTTGGGGCATTGTATCAGCATTTTTTCTCCTTTTATATCGTCGTCATTTTCACGCAAGACTCAGCGTCACTATTAGGCGTCCGCTTGATTGCCTTTCGTCAATCAACCCGTCTTTCGCGG
The DNA here is from genome assembly GCA_017501125.1 of Clostridia bacterium. Classification (GTDB taxonomy): domain Bacteria; phylum Bacillota; class Clostridia; order Christensenellales; family Borkfalkiaceae; genus Scatosoma. Next base: position 7,018 of record JAFVXN010000028.1, on the reverse strand, counting down.
CTTTGCCCTTTTATTATATTCCCATTATACTGGAAAGTCAAGTATTTTTTCCATTATTATGGGAAAATATAATTATGATGGATACGAAAAAAGAATTTGGAGAAATATTGAAAGCGTTGCGCACGGAAAAGGGGTTGGGGCAGGTACAACTCGCCAAGGAACTTGACGTGAGCAAATCGGTGATTAGCCTTTGGGAACTCGGCGGGGCGGACCCGACTTTGTCCAACTTGAAAAAAATCGCGCGCTTTTTCAACGTGTCTATTGATTTTTTAGCAGGTATGGAACTTTAATCTCCGCCTCTCTTTGATTTTTTGCAAAAAAAGCGTTGGCATGAAGCCAACGCTTTTTTATTGTTTTTTACAATTTCTACCCGATTACAGTATTCCTCGCCTTTTCAACTCGTCAGCAAGGCTCGCAAGCCTCTCAGGAGACAAAGTCTCCCCTCTTGCCTTCTCGTCCACCCCTACGGCGCTCAAAATTTCCTTAGATGTTTCACGGGAAACGCCAAACGAATTGATTAAATTGTTTTCGAGGGTCTTCCTTCTGTTCAAAAAAGCACATTTAACCGTCTGCCTATAGGCTTTTTCGTCCAAAACGGGGATCCTTCCGCGTTCAAAATCAATTTTCACGACGGCGGAATCGACGTTCGGGCGAGGCATAAACATCGTGCGAGGCACTTTTTTGATGATTTTCGCCTTACCCTTCAAGGCAATCGCGGCGGTTATCGCACCGTAATCTGCGGTGTCCTCTTGCGCACAAAATCGAAGGGCAACCTCCTCCTGCACCATAATCGACGCACTCTTGACCAGTTCGCTCTCCTCTAAGAGTTTCGTGACCAGCGGCGTCGTGATATAGTAGGGCAAGTTGGCGACGACTGCGTATTCCCCGATTTCTTTTTCGAAGGCTTTTAAGTCGAGTTTGTTGAAATCTCGAAAGATAACCTCGACGTTGTCGAGCCCTGCCAAAGTCTCCGCAAGGACGGGTTGCAATTTCACGTCTACGTCAAAGGCGTATACCTTTTTCGCCTTCTTGGCGATCGCGCGCGTTAGCGTCCCTGCGCCACAACCTATCTCCACCACCGTCGTCTCTTCGTCGATCCCCGAAGCCGACACGATGCTGTCCAACAAGTTCACGTCCGTCAAGAAATTCTGCCCGAATTGCTTTTTGAATTGAAAGCCGTGTTTTTCTAAAATGGAGCGTAAATCCATACCTGCCTGCCCCTTTTTTAGGAATCTTGTATATATTTACGCACGTAAAGAGGAATCGAGACGCTATCTGCCAGACACTGACAAGCCGCCACCTCCTCCTCGCCGATACAATCCACGATAGAGAAACGGCAAGGGATAGAGTTCTTTTTACAAAGTTTTGCGAACTCAATCATGCCGTCGAATCCAGCCGTGCCGAATTGCGAACGGCACATAGGCTGATACTTCTCTGCGCAAGAGGCGTTGAGGGAGACGTTGACAAAATCAATCTTTCCCTTCATCTCAGGCACGATATCCCGCTTATTGATAAGGTTGCCTTGCCCGTTGGTGTTGAGACGGGTCTGCAAACCCTTCTCGTGCAAATAGTCACACACCGCGAGCATCTCCGCCATACGATAGGTCGGCTCGCCAAACCCACAAAATACCCCTTCCTTAAAGCGTTTTAAGTCGCCCATGCCGTTAAGCGCGGCAATCACCTGTTGCGCCGTCGGCTCACCGTGGCGAAGCCACAGATAATTTCCGTAATAACTCGTCCTTTCGTTGCGCACGCAAAAATCGCAGCCGTTGCAGCACTTGTTGGTCAAATTGATATACAAATTGCCGTCCACGACGTACACGTAGGTGTCTTTGCGGTTGTCCTGCGCGTTATTCGCCTGATTTTTACGCTCTTCCTTCTTTTTAGGAGGCTGATTTTGCGCCTTTTGCTGAACAGATTGTTGAGGTTTTTGCTGGGGCTTTTGCGGTTGCCCTTTTTGAGGTTGCTTTTGGGCTTGAGGCTGACCTTTTTGAGGTTGGTTGCCTTGCTTTTGCCCTTCGGGTGTTGCCGTCTGTTGGGCAACGGGCGCGCTTTGGTTTTGACCGCCCTGCGCCTGTGCGCCACCGTTCCCTTTATGGTGACGGTGTCTACGGCGGCGATTTCTACCCCCCTGACCGTTTTGACCGTTCTGCACGTTCTTCTTTTCTTCTTCCATATTATTTCAATTTGAAAAACAAGCGTTTTGCGTTATCCAACACTTGATTTTTCAACTCCTTTTCATTTTCTTGGCGAAGATCCGCCATTTGCCTTAAAATATGCACTACGTTGCAAGGTTGGTTTGGAAATTGCCCCCTTTTGGGCACGGGAGAGAGGTACGGGCAGTCCGTTTCGGTCAAAATCCGCCCACCAGGTACGGATTGAACGCATTTTTGTACCTTATTCGCATTCTTAAACGTACAAGGCCCGCCAAAAGAAAAATACATTCCCAACGCCAAAAAATCTTGTAGCATCTCCGCAGAATAGGAATAGCAATGCAACAGTCCGCCTTTTTTTATAAGGTCCTTATGCTCTCTCAAAATCTCCAAAGTGTCCTGCGCCGCGTCGCGACTGTGCACGACGATAGGCAAGCCCATCTCGTCCGCAAGACGCATCTGCGCGACGAATTTTTCCGCCTGTTCCTCTTTAGAAGGGTTGTCGTCAAAGTGATAATCGAGCCCGATTTCGCCCACGGCGACGCACTTTTCGTGGCGACAAATCTCCCTCAGCCTATCGAGGTCGTGTTCCCGCCATTTTTTTAATTCACTAGGGTGAAATCCCGCCGAAAAATACACCTCTTCGTGCCTTTCAGCGAGCGCACGCGCCTGCATCGAGGTATCGATATCGTAGCCGCTACAAATCATGCGTCCTACGCCCTCGCCAACCGCGCGGCGAACCACCTCGTCTAAGCCGCCCACCTCGTCGTAATCGTCGCCCGTCAGGTGACAATGCACGTCAATAAGCATATCAGCCAAGTTTCGCACCGCTGTCGATGTCCTGTTTTTCGGGCGTGACGAGGGAAAGCACCCCGTTCTCGTCCTCAGCCGCGAGAATCATCCCTTGCGACAACACGCCGCAGATGGTGACGGGTTTCAAATTGGTGACGAATACCACCTTTTTGCCGATCAACTCCTCCGGCTTGTAATGTTTTGCAATGCCCGACACCACCGAGCGCACTTCGTCACCGAATTTGACCGTTTCGTGCAGCAATTTCGAGGATTTAGGCACCTTTTCGCAGGCGATAATCTCGCCTACCTTAAGTTCCACTTTCGCAAAATCGTCTATCGTAATTTCGGGCATTTTCTCTTCTTCCTTTTTGTTTTCTACCGCTTTTTCAGGTGCCTTTGCAGGTTGTGCCGCCGCGACGGACGCCATTTGCTCTTGACGGATTTTCTCAATCTCGGGGAGCAAGGTTTTGAAATCGAGACGGGCGAACAAAGGCGGGATTTCGTGTACCGTCACGCTATCCGCAAGCCCGAATTTGCCACAGTCGTCGAGGCTTCTGCCCGCTTGCCCAAAGGCGGTGAAAATCTTCTCGCTGGTAGAGGGCATAAAACTATCGAGCAGGGACGCGCCCGTCATAATCGCCTCGGTGAGGTTATAAAGGACGTCGTTGAGGCGTGCTTTTTTACTCTCGTCTTTCGCGAGCGCCCAAGGCATCGTTTCGTCGATATATTTGTTAGCCCTACGGAACAGCGTAAAGATCTCAAAGATAGCGTCCGCGATACGAAGGTCGTCCGCTTTCGCCACCACTTTATCCTTCGTCGCAGACACGGTAGCCTTGAATTCGCCATCCGTACCTTCTTCCGTCGCTACGTTAGACGCGGTGACCGTGCCGCCGAAATACTTGTTAATCATCGCCACGGTACGATTGACGAGGTTGCCGAGCACGTTGGCAAGATCAGAATTAAATCTTTCCGTCACCAACTCCCACGTGATTTGACCGTCGTTGTCAAAGGGCATCTCGTGCAGGACGAAATAGCGTACCGCATCCACGCCGTAGAGACGCACGAGGTCGTCCGCGTACATGACGTTGCCCTTAGATTTACTCATTTTGCCCTCCCCTTGAAGGAGCCAAGGGTGCCCAAAAATTTGCTTGGGCAAAGGCAGGTCGAGCGCCATCAAAAAGATGGGCCAATAAATGGTGTGGAAGCGCAAAATATCCTTACCGATAAGATGTAAATCGGCAGGCCAGTACTTGTTAAATTTGTCGTCGTGATTGCCGAAGACGTCGTAGCCGAGCCCCGTGATATAGTTGCTGAGCGCGTCCAGCCAGACGTATACGACGTGACGAGAATCGAAGTCAACGGGGATACCCCAAGAGAAGGAGGTACGGGACACGCAAAGATCCTGCAAGCCCTTTTTAAGGAAGTTGTTCATCATCTCGTTTTTGCGGGAGACGGGCTGAATAAATTCTGGATGGCTCTCGATGTGTGCAATCAGCCTATCCGCATACTTGCCCATTTTGAAGAAATACGCCTCTTCTTTTGCTGGCTTTACCTCTCTGCCGCAATCGGGACACTTACCGTCGACGAGTTGGCTCTCCGTCCAGAAGGATTCGCACGGGGTACAGTACATACCCTCGTATTCCCCTTTGTAAATATCGCCGTTTTCGTAGAATTTTTTGAACATCGCCGCCACTTGTTTTTCGTGGTCCTTGTCCGTCGTACGCATAAACTTGTCGTAAGAGGTGCCGACCATATCCCAGATGTCGCGAATTTCTTTTGCAACGCCGTCGACGAAGGCCTGTGGGGTGACCCCCGCCGCCTCAGCCTTTTCTTGAATTTTTTGACCGTGTTCGTCCGTGCCAGTCTGGAAAAAGACGTCGTAGCCTTGTTTGCGCTTAAAGCGCGCAATCGCATCCGCCAAAATCGCCTCGTACGTGTTGCCGATATGCGGTTTGCCAGAGGTATACGCAATTGCCGTCGTGATATAATAGGGTTTCTTATCCATAAATATTACTCCCTTTGCCCCATAAGGGGCAACTTTTCCGTTTTATTATACACCATTTGTCCTTAAAAGTAAATAATTTTGCGAGGCTTTTCCCCGCCGACGCACAACTTTTACAAACTTTTCCCCCTTCTTCGCCAAAGACAGTCTTTTTCTGCGTATTTTTGCATACCTTAAGGTATGAACGTCATCTTTATCTGCTTGTTCTTGGCGTGCGCCGTCGCGCTGTGCTTTATTAACCCCGAAAACTTCCTCTCCGCCCTTTTAGACGGAACCTCCAAGAGCGCAACGCTATGCGTTGCCTTGCTCGCCTCGTACGCCGTTTGGCTGGGACTTATGCAGGTCTGGGAGGACAGCGGCGTCACGCGCGGCATATCAAAACTTATTCGCCCCGTCGCAAAAGCGCTCTTTAAGACGGACGACGAGGAGGCTCTCTCCTGTATCAGCATGAACGTCTCCGCTAATATGCTTGGCATCGGTGGGGCGGCTACCCCTTACGGAATCCGCGCCGCAAAAGCGCTGGATAAGACGAAAAACGCAGAATTTTCCTCCTGTATGTTATTCGTCGTCAACGCCACGTCCGTGCAACTCATCCCCACCTCCGTCATCGGTATCCGCGTGGCACTCGGCAGTGGCAATCCCACCGATATCCTAATCCCCACCCTTCTTTCCACAGCGATATCCACGGGCGTGGGAATCGCGCTAACCTTTCTGTTCCTACGCGATAAAAAGCCACCGTTTTTGCACAAAAAAAGCAAAAAGAGGGGGGCAGGTGCGAAATGAACGTTGTTTTTGCCCTGATTATTCCCCTCATCTTTATCCTTTCCTTCCTTTTCGCCATCATCAAAAAAGTTAAAATCTACGACAGTTTTGTAGAAGGGGTAAAAAAGGCAATCCCCTTAATTGTGTCCATATTCCCTTACCTTGCCTCCATCACGATGCTGTCCACTCTGCTGGACGTCAGCGGCCTAAACGACCTTCTCGTGACCTGGCTCTCACCCGTTTTTTCCTTTTTCGGCGTACCGAAAGAAATCGCCCCACTTATCTTAATCAAACCCCTTTCAGGGAGCGGTAGTATCGCCCTATTGTCAGACATCTTGGAAAAATACGGCGTAGACAGTTATATCGCGCGTTGCGCCTGCGTCGCTCACGGTGCCGCCGAGACGGTATTTTACGTAGGTGCCGTCTACTTTTCAGGCATAAAAAGAAAGCGGCTCACCGCCGCTCTTATCATCTCGCTTTTTGCTTATCTTATCGCCGTCGTCGTCGGTTGCGCCCTCTGCCTCATTCTTTGATTTTTTGTTATTTTTTTACAACTTTGGGCTGTTTTACCCTTTTTTACAACCTTGGATGGGTATTTTTGTGAATTTTTAACATTTTTTGTCTGATAAGATTCAATAAAATATTTTTGAAAATTTTGTCGTAATTTGTTTTACTTTTTATAAGTGTGGTGGTAGAATATAGTTGTCAATCGGGTGCGACCTGATTGATACGAAAAATCACTCATCATTTTCCCCCTTATCATAAGGTAGTTGCCCCGGTGCGTTAGCCCGAGGCGATTATCTTTTTTAAGCAAAATTTAACACAACGAAGGCCTCCTGCAAAAGGAGGCTTTTTGTTATAGACGGACATGAGCAAAAAGAAGCGCAGTACAACGAAGTACTGCGCCACTTATACGCTTTTTATTTATAAAAATTGAAGATACGAGCAAGACAAGGAGAGACGTCCTTTTTGCGTAGGGCGCGTACTAAACGTACGCAAGCAAGCAAAAGACGCTACTCGACGACGCATTGCGACGTATATACAATTTTTAATTATTATTTGCAGTTGTTCTTAAGAATCTCAAGGTTCTCCATGATTTCCTTAGGCATCTTGTCGCCGAAGTTATCTGCATAGTATTGGGTGATTTCTTCTGCCTCTGCCGCCCAACGCGCTTTGTCTACGTAGAGCAACTTGTCAAGGGTAGCCGCATCGCAATCACAGTTCTCGATGTTGATGTCTTTTGCGTAAGGAAGGTAGCCGATAGCCGTCTCTTGAGCGTCAACTTTGCCTTCGCAACGGTCGATAATCC